>NZ_CAXYJV010000001.1:0-236469 GCF_964277875.1 uncultured Comamonas sp. | reverse complement strand
CTGTTCGAGCGCGACTGCTCGGTGCAGCGCCGCCACCAGAAGGTGCTGGAAGAGGCTCCGGCACCCGGCATGACGGCTGCGCTGCGCCAGCAAATGGGCGAGGCGGCGGTGGCAGCGGCCAAGGCCGTGGGCTATATGGGTGCGGGCACGGTGGAATTCATCGTCGAGCAGCCCGGCGGCTACGACCAGCCCGAGGCGATGAAGTTCTACTTTATGGAAATGAACACGCGCCTGCAGGTCGAGCACCCGGTGACCGAGGCCATCACCGGCGAGGACCTGGTGCAGTGGCAGCTGCTGGTGGCCAACGGCCAGCCGTTGCCCAAGCAGCAGGCCGAGCTGAAGATCAGCGGCCACGCGATCGAGGCGCGTATCTGCGCCGAGAACCCGGACAACAACTTCCTGCCCGCCACCGGCACCTTGCATGTCTACCGCAAGCCCGACTGCAGCAGTTTTGCGATCAGCGATGTGCGCATTGACGATGGCGTGCGCGAAGGCGATGCCATCAGCCCGTTCTACGACAGCATGATCGCCAAGCTCATCGTCCATGGCGCAGACCGCGCCCAGGCGCTGGCACGGCTGGATGCGGCGCTGGCGGCCGTGCGCATCGTCGGCCTGCAGACCAATGTGCAGTTTCTGCGCCATATCCTGGCCACGCCCTCGTTTGGCCAGGCCAAGCTCGATACGGCACTGATCCAGCGCGAAGAGGCGCTGCTCTTCAAGCAGCGCGGCCTGGGCCTGGATACCGCTGCGGCCGCTGCCGTGGTGGCCGAGCTGCTGCAGGAGCGCGCTACCGAGAGCAACGACCCCTTCAGCCGCCGCGACGGCTGGCAATCGCATGGCGTGACCGAACGCCGTTTTGACTTTGAGTTTGGCGGCGACAAGCTGCAGGCGGCGCTGCGCTACGAGGCCGGTGGCCTGGTGCTGACGGTGGGCGATGCCACCGGCCCGCTGCAGTTCAGCCCCAACGGCGAGCTGGTGGAGCTGCAGTTCAACGGCCAGCGCGACCAGGTGCAGACCTGGCAGCAGGGCGAGGTGGTGCATGTGTTTGCGCCGCGTGGTGCGGCCGAGATCACCGCCATCGATGCGCTGGCGCATGCCGGTGATGCCGGCAGCGAAGGCGGGCGCCTGACGGCGCCGATGCCGGGCAAGGTGGTGTCGTTTGCGGTCAAGGCGGGCGACAAGGTCAGCAAGGGCCAGCCGCTGGCGGTGATGGAGGCCATGAAGATGGAGCACACGATTGCCGCCCCAGCCGATGGCGAGGTGCTGGAGCTGCTGTTTGCACCCGGCGACCAGGTGACCGAAGGCGCCGAGCTGCTCAAGCTGCAGGTTGCTGCGTCCTGACGTATGCGCCTCTGCGCTGTCTGTGACGGCGCTGCGCTGCTTTCTGTGCTGAAATGCCGGCCATGAAAATTCTCGTCTACACCGACAGCGATGCGCTCCAGCCCTGGCTGGACGCGATTCGGCTGCACCTGCCCCAGGCGGACGCCAGCGGCTGGACACCGGGCATGGCCCAGGCCGACTACGCGCTGGTCTGGAAGCCGCCGCAGCAGCTGTTGGACGAGCAAGGCGCGGGCCTCAAGGCCATTTTCAACATGGGTGCCGGCGTCGATGCGCTGTTTGCGCGCCGGCTGCCGCCTGGCGTGCCGGTGCTCCGGCTCGAAGATGCCGGCATGGCCGTGCAGATGGCCGAGTATGTCTGCCATGCGGTCATCGACCATTTCCGCGACCTGGCGCCGTACCGCGCCCAGCAAAGCGACGGCGTCTGGGCACAGCAGCCCTTGCGCTTGCGCAGCGATTTTCCCGTCGGCGTGATGGGCCTGGGTGTGCTGGGCGAGCGCGTGTCCCGGGCGGTGGCGCAGTTTGATTTTCCGGTGCGCGGCTGGAGCCGCTCGCCCAAGCAGATCGCCGGTGTGGACTGCTATGCAGGCAGTGCCCAACTGCCGGCCTTTCTGCGTGCCACACGCATCCTCGTCAACCTGCTGCCGCTGACCCCGCAGACCGAGAACATCATCGACGCCAGCCTGCTGGCGCAGCTGCAGCCTGGCGCCTATGTGATCAATGTGGCGCGCGGCGCGCACCTGGTCGATACCGACCTGCTGGCGGCGCTGGACAGCGGCCAGGTCGCTGGCGCCACACTGGATGTGTTCCGCAGCGAGCCGCTGCCCGCCGGGCACCCGTTCTGGCAGCATCCGCGGATCCGCATCACCCCCCACAGCTCCGCCCGCACCTTGCCCGAAGAGACCTTGCAGCAGATCCTGCACAAGCTCCAGGCCTTTGCCACCGGAGAGAAGCCTGGCGGCATGGTCTATGCCGATCGCGGATACTGATTCCGCCCCCCGTTTTTGAGAAATACTCCAGGAGACGCCCCATGGCCCGCTACCCCCAACGTGTCCAATTGATTGATGTCGGCCCCCGTGACGGCCTGCAGAACGAGAAATCGCCAGTGCCGGCCGCCGTGAAGATCGAGCTGACCCACCGGCTGCAGGAGGCAGGCCTGACCGAGATCGAGGTGACCAGCTTTGTCAGTCCCAAGTGGGTGCCTCAGATGGGCGATAACGCCGAGGTGATGGCGGGGCTGGCGCGCAAGGCCGGTGTGCGCTATTCGGTGCTGACCCCGAACCTGAAGGGCTATGAAGCGGCCGTGGCCTCCCAGCCCGATGAGATTGTGGTCTTTGGCGCGGCCAGCGAGGCCTTCAGCCAGCGCAACATCAACTGCTCGATCGCCGAGAGCATCGAGCGCTTTGCCCCCGTGGTGGACGCGGCCAAGGCTGCCGGCATTGCCGTGCGTGGTGCGATGAGCTGCACCGTCGGCTGCCCCTATGAAGGGGAGATTGCGCCTTCGCGCGTGGCCTACCTGGCCGAGCTGATGAAGGGCATTGGCGTGGAGCGCGTGGATGTGGCCGACACCATTGGCGTGGGCACGCCGATCAAGGTGCAAAAGGCGCTGGAGGCCACGTTGCAGTATTTCGATGTTGACCATGTCAGCGGGCATTTCCACGACACCTATGGCCAGGCGCTGCCCAACACCTTGGCCTCGCTGGAGCTGGGCATCTGGAACTTCCAGTCTTCCATCGCCGGCCTGGGCGGCTGCCCCTATGCCAAGGGCGCAACCGGCAATGTCGCCACCGAGGACCTGGTCTACATGCTGCAGGGCATGGGCATCGAGACCGGCATCGATCTGGACAAGCTGGTCGATGCAGGCATCTACATCAGTGACTTCCTGCAGCGCAAGCCCAACTCGCGCGTGGCCGTGGCACTGATGAACAAGCGCGCGGGCTGAAGGGCCGAGGCGGGGGCGCGAATGTCCGGGACGCGAATGTCCGGGACGCGAATGTCTGGGGCACGAATGCCCGGGGCGCTGCAGCCGGGGGCGCAAGCCGGCACAATCATGGCTTAACCAGGAGTCAAACCATGTGTGGAGCGGAATTGCTGAGCCTGCCCGAAGGGGTGCAGCGGGTAGCCAGGGTGCTGCAGGACCAGGGCCATCCGCATGGGCCGCAGATGCTGGAGGTCTCAGCGCGCACAGCCCAGGAGGCCGCCGATGCGCTGGGCATTGCATTGGGCCAGATTGCGAAGAGCATTATTTTTCGCCGCAAGAGCGATGACGCCTGCGTGCTGGTCATTACCTCGGGCGATTGCCGCGTGGACGAGGCCAAGGTGGCCGCGCTGGTCGGCCCGGTGGGCCGTGCGGATGCGGACTTTGTCAAAGCCCGCACCGGCTTTGCGATTGGCGGTGTCTCGCCGGTCGGCCATCTGAGCAAGCCCGTTACCCTGATTGACCGCGAGCTGTTCCGCTTTGAACAGATTTGGGCTGCAGCAGGCCACCCGAATGGCGTGTTTGCGCTGGCGCCAGCCGATCTGCAAGCGCTGACCGGCGCGCCGGTGGCCGATGTGGTCAAGGAGGCGGCATGACAGAGCAAGCGGACAAGCCGGTGGCGTTGCCCGTGGCCTCGCCCGCGCCGCTGGCAGCGCGCACCAAGCAGGTCCGGGTGACCGGTGCCTTTGCGGCCGGTTACGCCGATGTGGTGCCATCGCCCTGTGTGTCGCTGTGCAAGATGAACGCGGACCGCAGCCACTGCATCGGCTGCTACCGCTCGATTGACGAGATCCGCGCCTGGTCCAAGGCCGATACCGCCGAGCGCCAGCAGATCTGGCTGCAGGCACTGGGCCGTGCGGGCCTGGGCAGCAATGGCCGGCCCTTGGTGCCGGCGGTGTGACCGGGGTCCAGTATGAAAACCATCGATTTCTACCTGGACTTTGTCTCTCCCTATGCCTGGCTGGCCTTTGATGCGCTGCCCCAGGCCTTGCAAGGCCATAGCGTGCATGTGCGCTACCGGCCTGTGCTGCTGGGTGCGTTGCTGCAGCAGCATGCCAATCCCGGGCTGGCCGGCATCGCCGGCAAGCGCGAATGGACCTACCGCCACGCCAGCTGGCTGGGCCACCGGCAGGGCTGCGGTCTGCAGATGCCCGCCCAGCATCCTTTCAACCCGTTGCCGTTGCTGCGCCTGGCGCTGCGCACAGCGCAGGGCGGCTGTATCAACCGCTTCACGGCCGACGCCATCTTCCGCCATGTCTGGCTGGGAGGGGCCGACGCGCTGGATGCGCAGCGCCTGCAGGCGCTGGAGCAGACGCTTGCCGAGCAACTGCGCGCTGGCGATGCGGCCGAGCAGGAGGCCAAGCAGGCCTTGCGCAGCAATACCGACGCCGCAGTGGCCGCCGGCGTGTTTGGCGTGCCCAGCATGGTGCTGGATGGCAAGCTGTTCTGGGGTTTCGATGGCTTGCCGATGCTGAGTGCCTACCTGAACGGCGATGCCTGGTTTGCAGATGGCCAGTGGGATGCGTCGGCCGACCGTCCTTCCGGATTGGCCAAACGCTGATGTCCGGCTTCTGAGTCGCTGCAAACACCTTTTCCAGTGGATTTGCCAGCCCTGGGACTTTCCCTTGGTTGCTGCTGCAGTGCAGCGATTTTCCACATAGCAAAACCTTTTCTGCGGGTTGCGCTGGATTTTGTCAGCGAATTGTCAGCAGCTTGCAAGCTAGTGTTGGAAAACCGTCAGACTTGGGTCAGCGCTTGCTTGAAGAATGCAGTGTCCGCCAAACAAAAGTGCGGCAACACTACAAGGAGACAACAGCATGGCAACCAGTGCAGCAGCACGGCCGATGACCAAGGAGGAGCGCAAGGTCATCTTTGCCTCGTCACTCGGCACCGTTTTTGAGTGGTACGACTTCTATCTCTACGGCTCGCTGGCGGCCATCATCGCCAAGCAGTTCTTCTCCGGACTGGACCCCACCTCCGCCTTCATCTTTGCGTTGCTGGCCTTCGCTGCCGGCTTCATCGTGCGCCCCTTCGGCGCGCTGGTGTTCGGCCGCCTGGGCGACATGATCGGGCGCAAGTACACCTTCCTGGTCACCATCTTGCTGATGGGCGCCTCCACCTTCATCGTCGGCATCCTGCCCAACTACGCCAGCATTGGCGTGGCAGCGCCCATCATCCTGATCGTGTTGCGCATGCTGCAGGGTCTGGCGCTGGGTGGTGAATACGGTGGTGCTGCGACGTATGTGGCCGAGCATGCCCCCAACGGCAAGCGCGGTGCCTACACCTCGTGGATCCAGACCACGGCTACCCTGGGTCTGTTCCTGTCGCTGCTGGTGATTCTGGGCACGCGCACTGCGATGGGCGAGCCTGCGTTCAATGACTGGGGCTGGCGCATTCCGTTCCTGGTGTCGATCATTCTGCTGGGCGTGTCGGTGTGGATCCGCATGACCCTGTCCGAATCGCCTGCGTTCCAGCGCATGAAGGCCGAAGGCAAGACCTCCAAGGCGCCGCTGAAGGAATCGTTTGGCCAGTGGAAGAACCTGAAGATCGTGATCCTGGCACTGGTGGGTTTGACCGCTGGTCAGGCCGTGGTCTGGTACACCGGCCAGTTTTATTCGCTGTTCTTCCTGACCCAGCAGCTCAAGGTCGACGCCGTGACCGCCAACCTGATGATCGCCGTGGCCCTGCTGATTGCAACGCCTTTCTTCGTGATCTTTGGCTCGCTGTCCGACAAGATCGGCCGCAAGCCCATCATCATGGCGGGCTGCCTGCTGGCCGTGCTGACCTACTTCCCCGTGTTCAAGATGCTGACCGAAGCGGCCAACCCCGATCTGGCAGCAGCGCAAGCGAGGAACAAGGTGGTGGTGGTGGCCAACCCGGCCGAGTGCTCGTTCCAGTTCAACCCGACGGGGACGTCCAAGTTCACCAGCTCCTGCGACGTGGCCAAGCAACTGCTGGCGGCCAATTCGGTGAGCTATGAAACCGAGGCGGCACCAGCGGGCACAACGGCGGTCATCAAGATCGGCAACGACACCATCCCCAGCTATGCAGCGGTGGGCCTGAGCGGCGACGATCTGAAGGCCAAGGATGGCGCGTTCAAGAAGGCTGTGGCGGAAACGCTGGCCAAGGATGGCTACCCCACCAAGGCCGATCCCTCCAAGATGAACAAGCTCTTGACGGTGGTACTGCTGACCTACCTGGTGCTGCTGGTGACCATGGTGTACGGGCCGATTGCCGCGATGCTGGTGGAAATGTTCCCGACCCGCATCCGCTACACCTCGATGTCGCTGCCCTATCACATCGGCAATGGCTGGTTCGGTGGTTTGCTGCCCACGACGGCCTTCGCGATCGTGGCCCAGACCGGCAACATGTACAACGGTCTGTGGTACCCGATCATCATCGCCGGCATCACCTTCGTGATCGGTACCTTGTTCGTTCGCGAAACCAAGGATGTCGATATTTACGCCGACGATTGACCTGCGCAACTGCGAGCAGGCCCCGGTTATCTGCACTGCGTGATACCCGAGGCCTTCACCTCCCCACAGCACCTCCGGGTGCTGTTTTTTTGCCCCTTTCCGGCTCTCATGGTTAATACCAGGGTGTGTCATCAAAGTGTGGTAGCGATGCGTCACTCTCTCAAAATCTGCGCGATGGAAAGCACGATAAATGGGGTCTGCCGCCTAGAATTAACAATATGTGACGGGCCGAATACTGCTCTGTGCAAACGCTATCAGCACCGTCCAACCATTTTTAATGACTACATCCCCGAGGACACTATGCGCTCACTGAATCGTTTGATGATTGCCACCTTGGCCGTTGCTGGCTCTACCGCTGCACTGGCTCAAAGCAGCGTGCAGGTTTATGGCCGTGTGAATACCTCGGTGGAGCGCCAGAAGGTGGGCGATGTCTCCACCACCGGCCTGTTCAACAACGCATCGCGTATCGGCTTCCGTGGCACGGAAGACCTGGGTGGCGGCCTGAAGGCGGGCTTCGTGCTGGAATCGGGTTTCAACTCGGACGACGGCTCGGGCACCGGCTCCGCAGGTGGTCTGACCTTCCGCCGCCAGAGCGAAGTGAACCTGGCTGGCAACTTCGGTATGCTGCGTCTGGGCACCTTCACCTCCGAGTCCTACTATGCGGTGGCCGACTACGGCGTGCTGGACCAGCCCAACCACGACACCGGTTCGCTGTCGGATGCGCTGTACACCTACGTGATGCGTGACTCCAACAAGATCGCCTACCGCACCCCCGTGTTCCTGGGCGGCCTGACCATCGAAGGCGCTGCATCGTTCCACGAAAAGGCCGCTGGCACCAACGACAAGCATGGTTACGACCTGGCGGCCAACTGGGAAAGCGGCCCTCTGGCGCTGGGTGCAGGTTTCAGCAAGGTCGGTGGCGACAAGCAACTGGGCCTGCGCGCGCACTACACCATCAATGCCTTCCAACTGGGTGCTTACTACCAACGCTCTGACGAAGAGCTGCGCGGCAAGCGCAACGCGGCCCGCGTGACCGGTATGTACACCGTGGGCGCGTCCGAATTTGTCGCTGGCTTCGGCTGGGCTGGCAAGTGGGACGACGTCAGCAACAGCGGCGCCCGCCAGCTGATCCTGGGCTACAACTACAACCTGAGCAAGCGCTCCAAGCTGTACGCTGGTTACACCAAGGTCGACAACAAGGCCAATGCCAGCTACGCCACCGGCATCTCCGGCGCCGACTTCAGCACCTTCGCTGCAGGTATCCGCCACAACTTCTAAGCAAGCCGGGCGCCCAGCGCGCCTTCCGCTTCACGACCCGCGTTCGAAAGAGCGCGGGTTTTTTTATCGCGGTAATGGCTTCTCGATGAAGGTGTTACCTGTCGCGCGCTGTTGCGCACTGACCCGCATTCGCAAGAACGCGGGTTTTTTATTTTTCGGCATCAATGGGTTTAGCCTGATTCTGCCTACCTCCCACGTTTATCCAAACGGTCTTGCCTGCATTAACCAAACTGCACTTTTTAAAATAGAAAATAACTATTAAAAACCATGTTTGGGTATTAAATATAAATAGCCAGACCGGTCCTCATGTAGAAATCGGCGGTCCTGTCTGGCGATTTCAAAGACTTTCCGTGAGGAGACAACATGCGTGTACTGATTAACCGTATGACCTTGGCCGGCCTGGCCGCTGCCGGCTCGTCTGGGGCAATGGCGCAAAGCAGTGTGGAGATTTTTGGCCGCATCAATACCACGCTGGAACGGCAAAAAACAGGAGATGTAACGACCACCGGGCTGTTCAACAACCGCTCGAGCATCGGCTTTCGCGGTAGCGAAGACCTGGGTGGCGGGCTGAGAGCAGGCTTCGTGCTGGAGGCCGATTTCAACTCGGACGATGGGACCGGCCGTGGAGGCACGGGCATCGACTTCAGGCGCCAGAGTGAAGTGAACCTGTCGGGGCATTTTGGCAGCCTGCGCCTGGGCTCGATGCCTTCCGAATCCTATATTGCCATGGCTGCCCAAGGGGTGATGGGCCAGCCCAACCATGACTTGGGTTCGCTGTCTGATGCGCTCTACTACTACCCGATGCCGGATGCCAACAAGGTGGCCTATCGCACGCCCGTGTTGTGGGGCGGCCTGACGGTGGAGGGCGCGAGCGCATTCCATGAAAACGGAGAAAACAGCGGCAACAAGAACGGCTACGACCTCACGGCGAAGTGGGCCAAAGGGCCGCTGTCGCTGGCCACAGGCGTCACCAAGGTCCACGACAGCACCACGTTGGGCCTGCATGCCCAGTACACCTTTGATGCCTTCCGAATAGGGGCCTACTACCAGCGCACCGATGAAGACCTGCGCGGCAAGCGCAATGCGGGCCGCGTCACTGCGTTGTACAGCCTGGGTTTATCGGATTTGATTGCCGGGTTTGGTTGGGCGGGCAACTGGAGCGGGGTGGGAAGCAGCAGCGCGCGCCAACTGATCCTGGGCTACAACTACCACCTGAGCCTGCGCACCAAGGTGTATGCCGGCTACACCAGGGTGGACAACAAGGCCAACGCCCGGTATGCCACCGGCACCGACGGTGCCGACTTCAGCACCTTTGCGCTGGGCATACGCCACCACTTCTGAGGGGGCGCCCTCAGGCGCCCCGCGCGCCTTCTGCTGCCAGGCCCGCATTCGACAGGATGCGGGCTTTTTCGTAGGGGCAGGGCCTGTGGTCCGGATACATCGTTGACTTGCTAATATCTGTAAATTTGAACAGTGGTTTGCAGGGCTTTGCCGCGAGCTGATTCAGCCGATGAATGAACTCCCTAGAATGGTTGTTCACGATCATTTTGCCCCCACGCAGTCGTGTCAGCCTTCCAAGTCCGGGCTTCCCTGCTACTGAGCCGGGGCCTTGCTCATCCGGTTGCTGGACTGCGCCAACGAATTACTGGATAGCTCATCGGTATGTCTCAGGAAAACATTCGCATCCGTGGTGCGCGTCAGCACAACCTCAAGAATCTGGATCTGGATATCCGCACGGGGGAGTTGACGGTGGTGACCGGGCCCAGCGGCTCGGGCAAGTCCAGCCTGGTGTTCGACACGCTGTATGCCGAAGGGCAGCGCCGCTATGTCGAGACCTTCAGCGCCTATGCGCGCCAGTTTCTCGACCGCATGGACAAGCCTGCGGTCGACAAGGTCGAGGGGGTGCCGCCCGCCATCGCGATTGACCAGACCAACCCGGTGCGCAGCTCGCGATCGACGGTGGGCACGATGACCGAGCTCAACGACCACCTGAAGCTGCTGGTGGCACGCGCCGGCCACCTGTTTGACCAGCAGACCGCGTTGCCGGTGCAACACGACACGCCCGAGAGCATTTACGAGCAGCTGCTGCAGCGCACCCAGGCGGACGATCCGCGCATCGTCGTGACCTTCCCCGTCGAGTTGCCGGCCAACACCAGCGCCGAGCAGCTCGAGCAATGGTTGTCGGCCAGCGGCTTTACCAAGGTGCAGGCCGAGCGTGAGGTCGATGCCGTGCGCCACGCCGCTGCCGTGGACAGCAGCAAGAAAAAGCCCAAGGCCGGCAAGCAGGCCGCGTCGGAGGCGCCCCAGCGGGTCAAGCTGCTCGATGTGGTGGCCGACCGTTTCCGCCTCAGCAAGGCCGAGAAGGCGCGTGTGATTGAAGCCATCGAGGTGGCTTTGAAGCGCGGCAGCGGCCATATGACGGTGTATGCCATCGCCGAGGCGGATGCCGACGGCAACACCGCCGAGCCCGCGCTGTGGAAGTTTTCGTCTGGCCTGCACTGCCCGGAAAGCGGTCTGCGCTACCGCGAGCCGACGCCGTCGATGTTCTCGTTCAACTCGGCCGTTGGGGCCTGCGATGCCTGCCGGGGCTTTGGCCGGGTCATCGGTGTGGACTGGGGCCTGGTGATCCCCAACGACAAGCTGACCTTGCGCACCGGTGTGATCAAGCCGATCCAGACGCCGGCCTGGAAAGAGATCCAGGACGATCTGATGCGCCATGCCGAGGCGCAGGGCATTCCCCGCGATACCGCCTGGGCCAAGCTGACCGAGGCGCAGAAGGACTGGGTCATCAACGGCGAAGAGGGCTACAAGGATGGCAACTGGAGCCGCCAGTGGTATGGCATCCGCCGGTACTTCGAGTACCTGGAAACCAAGTCCTACAAGATGCATATCCGCGTCTTGCTGTCCAAGTACCGCAGCTACACGCCTTGCCCGGTCTGTGGCGGTGCACGTCTCAAGACTGAGAGCCTGCTGTGGCGCGTGGGCTCCAAGGCCGCTGCCGATGCGGCCCTGCCGCCTGCGCAGCGCTTCATGCCGCGCGGGGTGGCCTGGAGCCGCGAGCAGCTCGAAGCCCTGCCAGGCCTGAGCCTGCATGACCTGATGCTGCTGCCGATCGTGCGGCTGCGCCAGTTCTTTGCCAGCATGGACATCCGCCGCAGCAACGATGGCGACGCACAGGCGCTGCGGCTCTTGCATGAAGAGATCAGCAACCGCCTGCAATACCTCTGCGATGTCGGCATCGGCTACCTGACCCTGGACCGCCAGAGCCGCACCTTGAGCGGCGGCGAGGTGCAGCGCATCAACCTGACCACGGCGCTGGGCACCTCCCTCGTCAACACCTTGTTCGTGCTCGACGAGCCCTCGATCGGCCTGCACCCGCGCGACATGGAGCGCATCACCGTCGCGATGAAGCGGCTGCGCGACGCCGGCAACACCTTGGTGGTGGTCGAACACGACCCGGCGGTGATGTTCGCCGCTGACCGCATGATCGACATGGGCCCCGGCCCGGGCGAGAAGGGCGGCCAGATCGTGTTCGACGGCACCACGGCCGAGCTGCGCCATGCCGACACCCTGACCGGCGCCTACCTGGGCGGCCGCAAGCAGGTGGGCATGGGCGCCAAGCGCATGGTCACCGAGAGCACGCCACGCCTGATTCTGGAAGGCGCGACCGAGCACAACCTGCAGAACGTGTCGGTGGATTTCCCGCTGCAGCGCATGGTGGTGGTGACTGGCGTGTCGGGCTCGGGCAAATCCACCCTGATCCAGGATGTGCTGGCGCCGGCCCTGATGCGCCATTTTGGCAAGCCGACCGAGCTGGCAGGCGCCCACCAGCGCCTGCTGGGGGCCGACCACCTGTCCGATGTCGTCTTTGTCGACCAATCGCCGATTGGCAAGACCGCGCGTTCCAACCCGGTCAGCTATGTGGGCGCCTGGGATGCCATCCGCGAGCTGTTTGCGACGGCGCCGCTGTCGCTGCAGCGCGGATACACCGCCGGCAAGTTCAGCTTCAACAGCGGCGATGGCCGCTGCCCCACCTGTGGCGGTTCGGGCTTTGAGCATGTGGAGATGCAGTTCCTCTCGGACGTCTACCTGCGCTGCCCCGATTGCGATGGCAAGCGCTACCGCGCCGAGATTCTGGAGGTGCGCATCGAGCGCGACGGCCGCTTGATGAATGTGGCCGATGTGCTGGAGCTGACCGTCAGCGAAGCGGCGACCTTGTTCGCCAAGGACCGCGAGGTGATCCGTGCGCTGCAGCCCATCGTCGATGTGGGGCTGGAATATGTGAAGCTCGGCCAGCCGGTGCCCACGTTGTCGGGCGGCGAGGCCCAGCGCCTGAAGCTGGCCGGTTTCCTGGCCGAGGCCGCCAAGAGCGCCTCCAAATCCAAGCAGACCCTGGCGCGCAAAGGCAGCCTGTTCCTGTTCGACGAGCCCACCACCGGCCTGCATTTCGAGGACATTGCCAAGCTGATGCGCGCGCTGCGCAAGCTGCTGGAGGCCGGCCATTCGTTGATCGTCATCGAGCACAACCTCGATGTGATCCGTGCCAGTGACTGGCTGATCGACCTGGGGCCCGATGCCGGCGAAGACGGCGGCAAGGTGGTGGAAGAGGGCACGCCCGAAGAGGTGCGCAAGTCCGGCCGCTCCTACACCGCGCAGGCGCTGCGCGATTACGAAGTGGCGATGCTGGGCGGGCGTACCGACGGCCAGCCCCATGAGGTGCGCGAGCCGCGCGCCGGCTATGCGCTGGAGCGCAGTGCGCCGGCTACCGCAGCCGTGGCGCCCAGCGACAGCATCCAGATCATCAATGCCAAGGAACACAACCTGAAGAACCTGAGCGTGGACATTCCGCGCGGCAAGTTCAACGTGGTCACCGGGGTGTCAGGCTCGGGCAAGTCGACGCTGGCGTTTGACATTCTGTTCAACGAGGGCCAGCGCCGCTACCTGGAATCGCTGAACGCCTATGCGCGCTCGATCGTGCAGCCGGCCGGCCGGCCCGAGGTCGATGCGGTCTACGGCATTCCGCCGACGGTGGCGATCGAGCAGCGCCTCTCGCGCGGTGGCCGCAAATCGACGGTGGGCACCACGACCGAGGTCTGGCATTTTCTGCGCCTGCTGTATGTGAAGCTGGGTGTGCAGCACTGCACCAAGGATGGTGCGGCGGTGCAACCGCAAACGCCCGAGAGCATTACCGCGCAGCTGATGACGCAGTACCGGGGCCAGCTGATTGGCCTGATGGCGCCGCTGGTCGTCGCCCGCAAGGGCGTCTACACCGAGCTGGCGGACTGGGCGCGGCCCCGTGGCTATACGCATCTGCGCGTCGATGGCCAGTTCCTGCCGACCACCGGCTTTCCGCGCCTGGACCGCTTCAAAGAGCACACGGTCGAGCTGCCGGTGGCCAGCATCGAGATCAGACCCGAGAACGAGGCCCTGCTGCGCGACAAGCTGGCCACGGCGCTGGAGCTGGGCAAGGGCGTGCTGCATGTGCTGTCGGCCATCGACACGCTGGAGGCGGCGATGCTGGCCGGCAGCGACACGGCAGCCATTGGCCGGCTGCAGGTGTTCTCCACCAAGCGCGCCTGCCCCGTGTGTGCGACCAGCTATGCCGAGCTGGACCCGCGCCTGTTCTCGTACAACAGCAAGCATGGCTGGTGCCCCGATTGCGTGGGCACCGGCGTCAAGCTCACCAAGGACCAGCGCAAGGTCTATGACGACTCGGTGATGAGCCAGGACAACCGGGGCCGCGAGCAGAGTTTTGAAGAACCCGAGGCCGAGGACGTGGGCGAAACCACTTGCCCGACCTGCCAGGGCACGCGTCTCAATGCCACCGCGCGGGCGGTGCTGTTCTATGGCCAGTCGATCTCGTCGATCGCGCGCCTGTCGGTCACCGATGTGCGGCTCTGGATCGAGGGGCTGGCACTGTCGGGCCGCGAAAGCGATATTGCCCGCGACCTGGTGCCCGAGATCCACAGCCGCCTGGCCTTTCTGGAAGAAGTGGGCCTGGGTTATCTGACCCTGGACCGGGGCGCGCCGACCTTGTCGGGCGGCGAGGCGCAGCGCATTCGCCTGGCCGCGCAGCTGGGCAGCAATCTGCAAGGCGTCTGCTATGTGCTCGACGAGCCCACCATTGGCCTGCATGCACGCGACAACCACATCCTGCTCAATGCGCTGCACAAGCTGGGCGCCAAGGGCAATACGCTGGTGGTGGTGGAGCATGACGAAGACACGATCCGACGTGCCGACCATGTGATCGACATCGGCCCCAGCGCCGGCAAGCGCGGTGGCCGCCTGGTGGCCCAGGGCACAACCCAGGATGTGATGGACGCGGCCGATTCGCAGACCGGCCGCTACCTGCTGCATGCGATGCGCCATCCGTTCCAGCCGCGCCGCCTGGTGCATTGTGTGGCCGATGCGGTGGCTGTGCCCGCCGAGGAGGCCAAGCCGGTCGCCAAGAAGCGCACCAAGAAGCAGATCGCCGCCGATGTGGCTGCCGCCCTGGCGGCCGACAGCGCCGAAGCCAATGCCGCGCTGGCCGCACCGGCCCGGGCTGATGCGATGGCGCCGTTGCACTGGCTGACGGTGCTGGGTGCCAACCTGCACAACCTGCAGAACGTGGACGCACGCGTGCCGCTCAAGCGCCTGGTCGCGGTGACGGGGGTGTCTGGCTCGGGCAAATCGACCCTGGCGCGCGATGTGCTGCTGACCAATGTCGCGGCCTGGGTCGCCCAGCGCGCGACCAAGGCCGGGCGTGACGACATGGATGCCGGCAAGGCCCCGGCGCTGACGGGCTGCAAGGGCCTGCAGGGCTTTGAAGGCATCGACCGGGTGCTGGAAGTGGACCAGACACCGATTGGCAAGACGCCGCGCTCCTGCCCTGCCACCTATATCGGGTTCTGGGACACGATCCGCAAGCTGTTTGCCGAGACCCTGGAGGCCAAGGCCCGCGGCTATGCGGCCGGGCGCTTCTCCTTCAACACCGGCGAAGGGCGCTGCCCTGCGTGCGAGGGCCAGGGCATGCGGACCATCGAGATGAGCTTTCTGCCCGACGTGAAAGTGCCTTGCGAGGTCTGCCATGGTGCCCGCTTCAATGCCGAAACCCTGGCGGTGACCTGGCGTGGCAAGAGCATTGGCGAGGTGCTGCAGATGGAGGTGGATGAGGCCGTGGCCTTTTTCGCCAGCATGCCGAGCATCGCCCATCCGTTGCAGCTGCTGCAGGATGTGGGCCTGGGCTACCTGACCCTGGGCCAGCCTTCGCCCACCTTGTCGGGCGGCGAGGCGCAGCGCATCAAGCTGGTGACCGAGCTGACCAAGGTGCGCGATGACATCACGCGCCGTGGCAACAAGGCACCCCACACCTTGTATGTGCTCGATGAGCCCACCGTTGGCCTGCACATGGCCGACGTGGACAAGCTGATCCATGTGCTGCACCGCCTGGTCGATGCCGGCCACAGCGTCGTGGTGATCGAGCATGACCTGGACGTGATTGCCGAAGCCGACTGGGTGATCGACCTCGGACCGGAAGGCGGCAATGCCGGTGGCCGCATTGTGGCCGCTGGCACGCCTGAAGACCTGGTGCAGGCGGGCACGCATACCGGCAAGGCGCTGGCGCCTGTGCTGGCGCGCTGAGCCGGTGCCGGGCTGCCAGGGCAGGGCGTTTGCTGACAGCGCGCCCTGCCGGGCCTGGGCACAATCGCAGCATTGACCTGCAAGGAGCCCAGAATGCATATAGACCCCCGGCACCCGGAAGCCCCGCCTGTGAAAGACCCCGCCCCGGTGCAACCCCCACCGGTGCCCACGCCTGGCATTCCGTCACCCATCCAGGAGTAGCGCTGGGCATGGCGTGCCCGTGCAGCGGCCACTTGGGCGTATGATCGCGCTCTTTGTGGGTCTACGGGCGGGCGACAACGATGCGCATATTGCTGATTGAAGACGAGCAGGAGATGGCCGCCTGGCTGGTGCGCGCCCTCAAGCAATCGAATATCGAAGCCGTGCATGCCTCACAGGCTGCGATGGCCACGCGCCTGCTGCCCGATGGCCGCTTTGACGTGGTGGTGCTCGATCTGCAGCTGCCCGACCAGCATGGCTTTGACTGGCTGTCGGCGATGCGAGCGCAGGGCCACCGTGAGCCGGTGCTGGTGCTGACCGCGCAAGGAGCGGTGCAGGACCGGGTCGAAGGCCTGCACCGGGGCGCCGATGACTACCTGACCAAGCCATTTGAAGTGGCCGAGCTGGAGGCGCGCCTGGCCGCGCTGCACCGGCGCAGCCAGGGGCGGGCCCAGGCGATGCAGCAATGCGGCTCGCTGCGCTATGACAGCAACCACCGCACCTTCTGGCTGGCCGAGCAGATGCTGGCGCTGACCCCGCGCGAGCATGCGGCACTCGAAGCGCTGATGGCGCGCACTGGCGCGCCGGTGGGCAAGTCCAAGTTGACAGCCAAGGTCTTCCCGCAGGACAGCAGCGTGAGCCCCGATGCCATCGAGCAGGTGCTGCACCGGGTGCGGCGCAAGCTGGCGGGCGGTGACGTGCATATCGTGACGGTGCGCGGCCTGGGCTATATGCTCGAAACCCTGGTGCCCAAGGGCCCGGGCAGCACACTTTCTTCCTGAATCCGATGCGCCCGCGCCTGCGCTCCTCCAACGGCCTGCGTCTGCGCCTGCTGTGGGTGCTGGTGCCCGTGCTGATGGGCCTGCTGGTGCTCGACAGCTGGCGCGACAGCGTCAGCCTGGCGCGCGAGCTGGAGCGGGCCTATGACCAGAGCCTGCTGGAGCCCGCCCAGGCGCTGTCGGACAACCTGCGCTGGGACAACGACGGCCAGCTGAGCCTGGACGAGCCGCTGCACATCATCTCGATGTTCGAGGTGCTCAGCAGCCGGCGCAAGTTCTTGCGCGTGCAGCTGCAGACGCCCGACGGCACGCAGCAGCGCCTGCTGCTGGGTGCCGCCGAGTTCCCCGAGCCCGCGCATGACCCAGCCGACCCCAGCCGCCCCTTTCGCGCTGCCGACGATGGCACGCGGGTGTCGTATGCCGCCGAGGTGGACCACCAGCCGGTGCGGGTGCTGGCGCTGCTGCGGGTACTGCACGACCAGTCGGGCCAGGAGTGGCGCGTGCTGATCCAGACCGCACAGACCAGCGCCGGCATCGAGCGCACGGTGCGCAGCCTGATGTGGGACAGCCTGCTGCGCGATGGCCGCACCTTGCTCGTCCTGGTGCTGGTGGTGTGGCTGGGTGTGGCCTGGGGCCTGCGGCCGCTCCAGGCGCTGCGCCGGGCCGTGCAGCAGCGCCGCAGCGATGACCTGCAGCCGCTGGCCACCGAGGCCGTGCCCGGCGAGGTGCGGCCCCTTGTCGATGCGATGAACCTGCACCTGGCGCAGCAGCGCGATGCACTGGCCCAGCAGCGCCAGTTTCTGGCCGATGCCTCGCACCAGCTGCGCACGCCGCTGGCCATTCTGAGCACGCAGGCCGGCTATGCGCTGCGTGAGACGGACCCCGACGCCGTGCAGGCCACGTTGCGCAGCATGCTGCAGCAGCTGCAGCGGGGCCGCCGCGTGTCCGAACAGTTGCTGGCGCTGGCCCATGCCAGCCAGCCGGCATCTCCCCAGGCGCTGGACGGCGCGGTCTGCGACGCCAATGCGGTCGCGCGCGAGGTGGTGCTGGCCTACCTGCCACTGGCGCTCGACAAGCAGCAGGACCTGGGATGGACCGATGTGCGCGGCCAGGATTTTGAAGGCGATGCCGAAGGCGAGACCGACCCGGGCGCGGCGATGGCTGCACCGGTGCAGGCAGCGGCCACCGCTGTCTATGAGCTGCTGGCCAACCTGGTGCACAACGCGATTGCCTACACACCTGCCGGTGGCCGCATCAATGTGTCGGTGCAGCGCGAGGGTGCCTGGGTGGAGATCCGTGTGCAGGACAACGGCCCCGGCATTGCGCCCGAGGACCGCGAGCGCGCCTTTGCGCGCTTCAGCCGCTTGCAGGCCGATGCGGCGTTGGCGCCGGGAGGATCGGGCCTGGGACTGGCCATCGCCCGGGCCTATGTGCAGCGCTTCCATGGCGACTTGCTGCTGCAAGATGGCGATGCCAGCGATGGCGCGGCTGGCCGGGGGCTCACCGCGCTGGTGCGCCTGCCGCTGGCTCCCGATCCGGCCTGAGCGCACTGTCCTTTGCGGGACTGTTTTCGCTAAGTAGATTTACGTATTTTGAGGCGCTGCCTGGCGTTTGGCAGCTGTTTGGCAGCTTCGTTTTCTAGACTTTCCGCGCAAGTTGTAAGAAAAGGAGACGAATATGGGTCAACACAGGTCCACCCTTGCGGGTGTGCAGGGGCGCCAGGCGCCCGCCAAGGAGCGGCCATGAGCACCGGCGGCAAGAGCTACAACAAGGATTACTACGGCGGCGCGCTGATGGTCCTGATCGGTGGCAGCGCTGCCTATGCGGCACAAGGCTACAACATCGGCTCGCTGGCCCACATGGGTCCGGGCTACTTCCCATTTGCGGTCGGCGTTCTGCTGGCGCTGACGGGCGTGCTGATCGCGCTGAACGCCAAGAAAAAAGGCCCCGGTGACGATGCGGCACTGGTCGGACACAAGCACGAGATTCCGGATTTCCGGGGCGCTGCCTGCATCATTCTGGGCACCATTGCCTTCTACTTCTGTGGCGAATACCTGGGCCTGCTGCCGGCGACCTTTGCCATCGTGTTCATCTGCGCCCTGGGTGACCGCAGCAACAGCGTGATGGCCTGCTTTGTGCTGGCCATGTCGATGATGATCGTCGCCGTGTTGATTTTCTGGTGGGCGCTGCAGGTGCAGATGCCGCTGGTCAGGTGGGGGATGTAAGCCATGGGACAAGCACTGCAAGACCTTTGGTACGGCTTTGGCATCGCCTTCCAGGGCCATAACCTGATGTGGTCGTTCTTCGGCGTGCTGGTGGGCAACCTGATCGGCGTGTTGCCGGGCATGGGCGCGCTGTCGGCGATCTCGATTCTGCTGCCACTGACCTACACCATGCATCCGGTGCCTGCCATCCTGATGCTGGCCGGTATCTTCTATGGTTCGCAGTACGGTGGCGCCATTGGCGCGATCTTGCTGAACCTGCCATCGCACCCGCCCCATGCCGTGACCTGCCTGGACGGCTACCCGATGACCAAGAAGGGCAAGGGCGGAACCGCGCTCGGCATCACGATGATCTGCTCGTTCTTTGCCGCGTCGGTCGGCATCATCGTGATGATCTTCGCCTCGCCGCTGCTGACCACGATCGCGTTCAAGTTCGGCCCCGCCGAGCTGTTCTCCATCATGCTGCTGGGCCTGCTCGCGGGCTCGACGATGTCGCGCGGCTCGCCGCTCAAGGGTGTGGCGATGACCTTGTTCGGCCTGCTCTGCGGCGTGGTCGGTACCGACGTGAACAGCGGCACCTTCCGCTTCGCGTTCGACCTGCCTGATTTGAGCGATGGCCTGGAGATGGTGGCCGTGGCGATGGGCTTGTTCGGTATTGCCGACTTCCTGCTCAACGTCAACAAGATGAAGGCGATCACCAGCAACACCAAGATGCGCATCCGTGACATGCGGCCCTCGATGGCCGAGCTCAAGGAGGCGTTCTGGCCGATGGTGCGCGGCACCACGGTGGGCACGCTGTTTGGCGCCATGCCCGGCACCGGTCCGACGATCACCACCTTCATTGCCTACGCGCTGGAGCAAAAGGTGGCCAAGGACCCGAGCCGTTTTGGTACCGGCATGATCGCTGGCGTCGCAGCCCCCGAGGCCTCGGCGCACTCGAAGACCCAGGTGGACTTCATCCCGACGATGAGTCTGGGCATCCCTGGCGACGCCGTGATGGCGCTGCTGCTGGGCGCGCTGCTGATCCAGGGCATCCAGCCCGGCCCGCAGCTGATCACCGAGCATCCGGACATTTTCTGGGGCCTGATTGCCAGCTTCTGGATTGGGAATGTGATCCTGATGATTCTGAACGTGCCGCTGATCGGTGTCTGGGTCAAGATGCTGGCGGTACCCTACAAGTACCTGTTCCCGTCAGCAATGTTCTTCATTGCGGTCGGGGTATTCACCACGCAGAACAGCCTGTTCCATATCTGGGAGGTGCTGGCCTTCGGCATCATCGGCGCCATTTTGATGGTGCTGGACTTCTCGGTCGCGCCGATCATGCTGGGCTTTGTGCTCGGCCCGATGATGGAAGAGAACTTCCGCCGCGCGCTGCTGCTGTCCCGTGGTGACATGATGGTCTTCATGCAGCGCCCCATCAGCGCGACCTTTGTCTGCATCAGCCTGTTCCTGCTGGCTGCCGTGACCTGGTCGGCCTGGCGCAAGCGCTCCAGCGTGGGCAAGGTGGCGCAGGCCATCGCGCAAGAGACCTCTGGGGCGGGCGTCGTAGCGGCCAAGTAAGCCTCTGCTGCCCCTGCCAAAACCGCTCTCAGGAGCGGTTTTTGCATTTTTACGCTGGCGGAAATCAGCGCTGCAGCTGGGAGAATTCGCGCTCCACATCGGCATGGGCCTGCTGCATCGTGGCCGACGGTGGCGGCCCCATGCGGCTCACGGCTACGGCGGCGATCCATGCAAACGCAAAGCCCGGGATGATCTCGTACAGACCCAGCCAGCCAAGCTGCTTCCAGACCAGCACGGTGACAGCGCCAACGATGATGCCGGCCAGTGCGCCGCCTCGCGTCATGCGGCCCCAGAACAGCGACAGGATGATGACCGGACCAAAGGCCGCACCAAACCCCGCCCAGGCATAGCTCACCATGCCCAGCACCTTGGCTTCGGGATTGCTGGCGATGGCAATGGCAATCAGCGCCACGAGCAGCACCATCGCGCGGCCCACCCAGACCAGCTCGCTCTGGCTGGCCTGCTTGCGCAGGAACACGCGGTAGATGTCTTCGGTCAGCGCGCTGGAGCAGACCAGCAACTGGCAGGACAGGGTGCTCATCACGGCAGCCAGAATGGCGGCCAGCAGCGCACCCGCAATCCAGGGGTTGAACAGCTGCTTGGTGATCTCCATGAACACGGTCTCGGCATTGGCGTTCACGGCGGCTGCACCTTCAGGGTGGGCCGCGAAGTACGGAATGCCGATGAAGCCCACGGCCACCGCACCGCCCAGGCACAGCACCATCCAGGTCATGCTGATGCGGCGCGCCGCCGGAATGGTCTGCACCGACGAGGCGGCCATGAAACGCACGAGGATATGCGGCTGGCCAAAGTAGCCCAGGCCCCAGGCCAGCAGCGATACGATGCCCGCAACACTGGCACCGCGCAGCAGGTCGAACTTCTCGGCGCTGACGATGGCATGCAGATCCTGCCCCGGTTGCAGCTGGCCCTGCACCGCCAGCCAGGCGATCACCGGTGCCAGCAGCAGCGCGGTGATCATCAGCGAGGCCTGGATGGTGTCGGTCCAGCTCACCGCCAGAAAGCCGCCAATCAGCACATAGGCGATGGTGCAGGCAGCACCCACCCACAGCGCGGTGGTGTAGGGCATGCCGAACATGTTCTCGAACAGGCGCGCGCCTGCCACGACACCGGAGGCGCAGTACAGGGTGAAGAACACCAGGATCACCAGCGCGGTGACGATGCGCAGCACATTGCTGCGGTCCTCGAAACGGTTGGCCAGGTAGTCCGGCAAGGTCAATGCATTGCCGGCGCGCTCGGTATAGAGGCGCAGGCGCCCCGCCACAAAAAACCAGTTGAGGTAGGCGCCGAAAATCAGGCCGACGGCGATCCAGGACTCGGACAGCCCGGTGGCATAGATGGCACCGGGCAGGCCCATCAGCAGCCAGCCACTCATGTCGGACGCGCCCGCCGACAGCGCCGTGACAAAACTGCCCAGGCTGCGGCCGCCGAGGATGTAGTCGGACAGGTTCTTGGTGCCCAGGTAACCGAGCCAGCCGATGGCGAGCATGGCCACCAGGTAGATGGCGAACATGATCGCCGTGGGATCGTTCCAGGAAAATTGCATCACTGAGCCTCCATGGTGTTGTGGTATTTCGGGTTTGAAGAGCGAGCGCGTTTCTTGGCGAAAAGCCGGGTCCGCCGGTGCCATGGGCTTGGAATGCTCCCCAGACGGAGGCCGTCAAAGGAAGTCGCCACTGGCCTGGGCTGGTCAACGCGCCCGGCCTGCAATATGGCACGGTTGCCCGGTGAAATTAAGCCGGGTTATCTATTTTGATGTGACGATAGGTAAGAAAAAGCCCCTGGCTGGCAGGCCAGGGGCTGACGGCGAAGCAGGCGCCGTGGGGATCAGGCCGGCAGGAAGCCGTCCACCGACAGGTAGCGTTCGCCGGTGTCATAGGCGAAGCCCAGCACCTTGGCGTTGGGCGGCAGATCGGGCAGTTTCTGCGCGATGGCAGCCAGGGTGGCGCCCGACGAGATGCCGACCAGCAGGCCTTCTTCGCGCGCCGCGCGGCGTGCGTATTCACGGGCGGGCTCGGCATCGACCTGGATCACGCCGTCGAGTACGCTGGTGTCGAGGTTGCGCGGGATAAAGCCGGCGCCAATGCCCTGGATCGGGTGCGGAGCAGGCTGGCCGCCAGAGATGACGGGCGAGGCGGTGGGCTCGACCGCATAGACCTTGAGCTGGGGGAACTTGGCCTTGAGCACATGGGCCACGCCCGAGAGGTGGCCGCCGGTACCGACGCCGGTGATCAGCACATCCAGGCCATCGGGGAAATCGGCCAGCACTTCCTGCGCGGTGGTGCGCTCATGCACGGCGGTGTTGGCGGGGTTCTCGAACTGCTGCGGGATCCAGGAGCCAGGGGTCTGCGCGGCCAGTTCCTCGGCGCGGGCGATGGCGCCCTTCATGCCCTTTTCCTTGGGGGTCAGGTCAAAGCTGGCGCCATAGGCCAGCATCAGGCGGCGGCGCTCGATGGACATGCTCTCGGGCATCACCAGGATCAGCTTGTAGCCCTTGACCGCGGCGACCAGCGCCAGGCCCACGCCGGTGTTGCCGCTGGTGGGCTCGATGATGGTGCCGCCGGGCTTGAGCGCGCCGGACTTCTCGGCATCTTCGATCATCGCCAGCGCGATGCGGTCCTTGATGGAGCCGCCCGGATTGCTGCGTTCGGACTTGATCCAGACCTGGGCGCCAGCGCCGAACAAACGGTTGATACGGACCACCGGCGTATTGCCGATGGTGTGCAGAATATTCTCAACTTTCATGGTGCCTCCAGCAGATCAGGATGAACAAGGGGGTGGAAATTGCCGAACCATTGTGACGCAGTTGATCATTCCATCTGGAATATCAATATGCCTAGGATGTTCTTAGCGTCGCCGGCCGCATTCCTTGACGGGCATCAATACCGCCTCCGGCCTCTGGGGCGAAGATGCCTGTGCATGTTACTGCTGCGCAAGGAGGCGGTTTGCTGAGTTTCAACACCACCCTGGTCTTACTGGCCATCTGCTGCGTCAGCCTGTTGCTGGGTTTTTCCTGGCGCGACAAAGGCTGGGCGCCCTGGCTGATGCTGGTATCGGTCTGTGGCCTGCTGGCGCTGATGGCCAGGATCATCTACGACCTGCTGGCGATGGGCTGAGCAGGCCCTGGTTCGCCACCAGGTTCCCTGGCGTCAGGCCGCTGTGCTGGCGCGCGGTTTGGCGCGGCGCAGCGGCGTCTTCCACAGCTCGGCCAGCAGCACACCCAGGATGGTCATCGCGCCGCCGATCCACAGGTAGCTGTGCAACTGCTCCTTGGCCCAGGCCGAGGCGATCAGCGCGGTCAGCAACGGGGTCAGGTTGAAGAACATGATCGAGCGGCTGGGCCCGAGCTTGGCGACGGCCGTCATCCACATCCAGGTGGCCACGATGGACGCCATCGTGCCGGCATAGGCAACCAGGTACCAGTTGTCGGCATGGAGGCCGACCTTGGGCGAGGCCAGGTAGAACGGCAGCTGCGCGACCATGGCCACCACCATCTGCAGGTAGAGCAACTGCCAGCTGGGCACGCGCGGCATGGCCCAGCGCTTGAGCAGAATGTTGTAGGCCGCATAGGCCAGGCAGGCCAGCAGCATCAGCAGATCGCCCCGGTTGATGCCCTGGTCCAGCAAGGACCCGGGGTGGCCTTCGCTGATCACCAGCACCACACCGGCAAAGGCCAGCACCGAGCCGAGGGCGCCACCGGCCGTCAGCACCTGGCCGAGCAGGCCCACGCAGATGCCCAGCACCACCAAGGGCGACAAGGTCAGGATGATGCCCATGTGCGTGGCGGTGGTGTAGGCGGCGGCAAAGTACGCGCAGCTTTGGTAGACCACCATGCCGAGTACGCCCAGCACCAGGATCTGGCCGGCATGGCCCCGGATGGCCTCGCGGTTGCGCCAGACTGCCGGCAGCAGCACGGGGGTGACCAGCAGCACCGCCAGCACCCAGCGCAGAAAGCCGATTTCAATCGGCGCAATGGCGCCAGCGGCCTGTTTGCTGACAACGGTGTTGCCCGACCAGATCAAGACCGCCAGCAGCGGATACAGGTATTGCATATCTCAAGCATTCAAAAACATCTGGCTGCTATCATCGCCGTGGCGGGTTTAAAGCCTATAGCTGAAATCAGACATTTAAAGCACCAAGCCAGACATATTGCGCGGTGCGGCAGGCAAGGAGGCCGCGATGGCGACAGGCCAGGCACTGAAAATTTACGACGTGGATGCCGAGACGGCGCCCTATCTGGTGCGCTATGACGAGTTTGCCGCCGGCAGTTTTGCCGATGCGCACAGCCACCGGCCCGGCCACCTGAACTACACATCGCATGGCACGATGACCATCGTCACCCAGGGGCGGAGCCTGGTGGCACCGCCGCAGTACGGCATCTGGATTCCGCCGGCGGTGGAGCACAACTGCTATGTGCCGCAGGCGGCCGTCTACCGCTCGTTTTATGTGCAGCCGGCGCTGTGCACAGGCCTTCCCGAGCAGGCCTGCATCATCCGCATCAGCGCCATTGCGCGCAGCATCCTCGCCGATCTGGCACAGCGCGACATACGCCGGCCATCAACGGCCGAGGACCTGCGCCTGGCCGAGGTCATGGTGGACCAGCTGCGGCTGGCGCCGCCCGAGCACAGCTTTCTGCCATCGGCCCAGTCCAAGGCGCTGGTGGCCGTGCTCGATGCCCTCAAGGCCGAGCCTGGCAGCCGCCGCACGATGGCCGATTGGGCGGCTTCGGTGCATATGACCGAGCGCACCTTGGCGCGCCACTGCCACCAGGAGCTGGGCATGGGCCTGGCCGAATGGCGCCAGCGCCTGCGCCACCTCTGCGCGGTGGATGCGCTGGGCCAGGGCCGGACGGTGCAGGAGATCGCCTTTGACCTGGGCTACAGCACGGCCTCGGCCTTTATCGCGATGTTCCAGCGCGCTGCGGGCATGCCGCCCGAGCAGTTCCGGCGCGAGTTCGGCAACGCGGTGGCCGAATAGGGCGGCGGTTGGCCGTTTATCCTGGCAGCGGCCTGCAGTTTTTGCCCGGCTGGCGCGGGCGGCTGCCATTCGGTGGAATAATCACGCCTGTGAAGCCTGCCAGACCGCCGCTGGTGCTAGTGCCGAAAGGCCGCACTGGAGGAACGTCCGGACTGCACAGGACAGCGTAGCAGCTAACGGCTGCCCACCGTGAGGTGAGGATCAGAGCAACAGAGACGAGTCCGGGGGGCGTACCGCAAGGTAAACCACCCGGGGTGAAACGGGCAATCTCTACGCGCAGCAATACCAAGTAGGCCAGCGTTGATGTGGTTCCGCAGAGTTGGCGGGTAGGTAGCGTCGAGCCGTGGTGGTGACACCCGGCCCAGAGTAATGGCGGTCACGCCTGGGGCAACCCGGGTGCACAGAATCCGGCTTATCGGCAGACTTCACACCTGATCGCGCACAGCGGCCACCGATGCCCTTCGGTGGCCGTTTTGCTTTCCGCTCAGTCCTTTTTGCGGGCGCGCGGATGGGCCTGGTCGTAGACCTGGGCCAGGTGCTGAAAATCGAGCCGGGTGTAGACCTGGGTGGTGGTAATGCTGGCGTGTCCCAGCAGCTCCTGCACCGCGCGCAAATCCTGGCTGGACTGCAGCACATGGCTGGCAAAGGAATGGCGCAGCATGTGCGGGTGCACCGGCGTGGTCATGCCGGCGACCAGGCTGCGCTCGCGCAGGCGCTGCCAGACGCTGGCGGCCGACAGGCGGGCGCCGCGCACACCGATGAACAAGGCCGCATCGCAGGGCGCGACCTGGTCACGCACGGCCAGCCAGGCCTGCAGCGCCACCAGCGCCGCCTTGCCCACGGGCACCACACGGCGCTTGCTGCCCTTGCCCAGCACATGGGCCTCGGCTGCCTCCATATCGATCCAGCCCAGCGCCTGCACGCTGGCAGCGGTATCCAGGCCCACGAGCTCGCCCACGCGCAGTCCGCTGCCATACATCAGCTCGACCATGGCACTGTCGCGGGTCTGCACCCAGGGGTCGCCCTGCGCATGGCTGGCTTCGGAAAAGCGCACCGCATCGTCGACGGACAAGGCCTTGGGCAAGGGCTTCGGAGATTTAGGGGCGCGCACATCCTGCACGGGGTTGCGCTCGACCAGGCCTTCGCGGCCAGCCCAGTTGAAAAAGCCGCGCCAGCCGCTCAGGATCAGCGCAATGCCACGGCCGCTGCGGCCTGCGGCATGCATCTGCGCGACAAAGCGGCGGATATGCTGGGGCCCCAGTTGCAGGACCTCGGTGTGGGCCTCGGCGGCCATGGCCGACAGGCGCTGCAAATCCAGCGTGTAGAGCGTGTGTGTGCGCGGCGCCAGCCGCTTTTGCACGCGCACATGCTCCAGGTACTGGAGCATGGGGGCGCTGAGCGCGGCGCTGTCCATGGGCCTAGCGCAGGCGGCAGAGCACGCTGGCGGCAATCTCGCCCATGCGCTCGAGCAGATCGGTGTCCATGTCGGCCTGGAAGCGGGCCGGATCGGGAGAGCCCAGCACCAGCAGGCCCCAGGCGGGGGTGTCACCCAGGATGGCGCCGTCGCGCAGCGGCAGCAGCACCACCGACTGCACCTGCGCGCTGTCGGGCAGCCAGCCGGCCGGCTCGACGCCGACATTGGGGCCGCAGTAGGGGGTGGACAGCGAGCTCGCAAAGCTGCGCGCATCGGCGCTCACGCCCTGGGCGAAGGGCTCGTTCAGGTAGGTTTCGGCCACATCCCAGAGCCGCAGTGCGACCTGGGGCACCTCGAAGTGCTGCATCAGGCTGTCGGCAATCACCTCGGGCAGCTGCAGCGGGTTGCGGGTCTTGACGACATCGCAGGTCCAGTGGTGGATGCGGTCAATCGTGTGGTGGTTCTGGCTGCCGTTGCGCATCATGTCCATGATGCGGTGCTCCAGGCCCTTGATCTTGTCGCGCAGCATCTCGGCCTGGCGCTCCTGCAGGCTGACGGTGCGGTTGCCATAGGGGCTGACCATGTGCACGCCGGTCAGCACCTGGGCCTGGCGCTCGAAGAAATCCGGTGTCTGCACCAGGAACTCGGCGATGTCTTCTTCGGTAATGGGGGGAACCTGGTTGTTGTTTGCGCTCATCGGTCTCTCTCGTATCGGCTGCTCGCCGTCTCCTCAATCGGTAGCCGCAAGGTGCAGCGCCGTGCCTAGTCCGGAATGCGGATCTCACCTTCGAACACGGTCGTGGCCGGGCCGGTCATCATCACCGGGTCGGCGGCCTGGCCGCTCCAGGCGATGGTCAGCAGGCCGCCCCGGGTCTGCACATCCACCGGGCTTTGCAGCAGGCCCAGCTCGATGCCGGCCACCACCGCCGCGCAGGCGCCGGTACCGCAGGCCAGGGTCTCGCCGGTGCCGCGCTCAAACACCCGCAGCCGCACCTGGTGCGCCGTCTGCACCTGCAGAAATCCGACATTCACGCGTTCGGGAAAACGGGGATGGGACTCCAGCACGGGGCCCTGGGAGGCGACCGGCGCAGTGTCCACATCGTCGACCAGCATCACCGCATGCGGGTTGCCCATGGACACCGGTACGACGAACACGGTGGTGGGATCGGCCGGCACTTGCAGCGCCAGCGGCCATTTCTGGGTGTGGTGCTGGGCCACCGGCGTGAGGCCGCTGGTGTTGAAGGGCACGTCTTCGGGCACCAGGCGGGGCTGGCCCATGTTGACGGTGACGCGGCCGTCCGCCATCAGCTCGGGGGCGATCACGCCTTTTTGGGTCTGAACCCGGATCGCGCGCTTGTCGGTCAGGCCCTTGTCGTAGACAAAACGTGCAAAACAGCGCGCGCCGTTGCCACATTGCTCCACCTCGCCGCCATCGGCGTTGTGGATGATGTATTCAAAATCGATCCCAGGGGCGGGCGAGGGCCGCACCGTCAGGATCTGGTCGGCACCAACGCCAAAATGGCGGTCGGCCAGAAAGCGGTACTGGTCGGCACGCAAACCCAGCGGGCCGGCGGTCTCGTCGAGCACGACAAAATCATTGCCCGCGCCCTGCATCTTGGTAAAACGGATGTCCATCTGCGTATTATCGCTTTTTGGGCCCGGCCGGCTGCACTGCGGGACAGAGGGCCTCATTACCCGCACCGCGCCCCGAGGTTGCAGATGCGGACAGTCTGGGGCAATGCCGTCCTTGCCGGCCCTGCGCGTGACACGGGCCAGCCATGCAAGTGTTGATAATGGGCCCATGACCCGTACCAGCCAGCTCCTCCATGTGCAACGCGAGCCCGCGCCGGCCCGCGCAGCCGCCACGGCCCTGTTCTTGCGCGATGCGCCCGATCCTGATGCGGGGCCCGGCGCCACCCGGCTGGAGGTGCTGATGTCGCGCCGCTCCGACCAGGCGCGCTTTGCCGCCGGGCACTATGTTTTCCCCGGAGGGGCTGTGGATGCCAGCGATGCCCAGCACCACGACCTGTTGGCGCGCCGCACGGCGCAAACCACCGAGGAGCTGACCTACGCCCAGGCCGCCATCCGCGAGAGCATGGAGGAGATGGGCGTGCTGCTGGCCCGCCACGCCGATGGCCGCTGGGCCAGCCAGGCCGAGGTGGCCAGCATTGACCGCAGCCAGCCTCTGCTGCCGCAGTGCGCGGCGCTGGGCTTGACCTTGGCCGCCGATGTGTTGTGGCCGTTGGCACGCTGGACGGCGGCGCAGGAAATACCGATCCGCTTTGACGTGCCTTTTTTGGTGGCGCGCATGCCGCAGGGGCAGGAAGCGGTGACCGATGACACCGAACAGTTCGAGCCGCTGTGGGTGCACCCGGCACAGGCCTTGCAGCGCGCGGCCGACGGGCAAATGACGGTGATGTTCCCCACCCGGGTGACGCTGGAGCGCCTGGCCGCCTACCCCACGGTGCAGGCGCTGCTCGATGTGCTGCAGGCGCTGCAGCAGGTGCAGCCCGGCCAATGGCTCTGGCAGTCGATGCCGCGGGGCGCGGTGGTGAACGGCGAGGTGCGCCGATTCATGGAGCATGAGACCGCCTATGGCGAGCTGGCCCTGGTCTGCCCCGATGGCCAGCTGCACCATGCGCTGGGCTGGCAGAGCGCACAGCCGGTGCCGCTGCTGAAGAACGTGCAGCGCCTGACGGCCGACAACGGCGGCACGATGACCGGCCCCGGCACCAACACCTACCTGGTCGGTGACGCCGAGACAGGCTATATCGTCATCGACCCCGGCCCCAGGCCGCAGCCGCAGGACGACCCGCACCTCAGCCGCATCATGGCCGCCACCGGTGGCGATATCCGCGCCATCGTCTGCACCCATTCGCACGCCGACCATTCACCCGGTGCAGCGCCGCTGCAGGCGCTGGTTGCGCAGGCAGGCCGCAGCAAGCCGCTGATCTGGGGCCTGTCGTCTGCCTGCACGGCGCGCGCGGGCAGCCAGTTCACGCCCGACCAGGAACTTCAGGACGGCCAGGTGCTGCGATTGGCGCACCCGGGCGATCCCGCAGGCAGCCACAGCCTGCGCGTGGTGCACACGCCCGGCCATGCGGCCAACCATGTCTGTCTGGTGCTGGAAGAGGACGGCCTGCTGTTCAGCGGCGACCATATATTGAACGGCAGCACCACCGTGGTGGACCCGCCGGATGGCAATATGCGCCTGTACCTGGCCTCGCTGGCCAAGCTGGCCCAGGTATGTGAACAGGGGGAGATCGGCTTCATCCTGCCAGCCCATGGCTATGTGCTGGCCCAGCCGCTGCAGGTGATTGCCAAGCTGCAGGCACACCGCATGGCGCGCGAAGAGAAGGTGCGCCAGGCCATGGCGCAAGCGCCCGGTGGCACGCCGGAGGACTGGGTGGCGATCGCCTATGCCGACACGCCCGAGCGGCTGTGGCCGGTGGCCAAGCGGTCACTGCTGGCCCACGTCGAGCATATTCGCGGGATGTGATCGGGACGTGGGCGCGAGGCCCAGGCTCTTAAAGCTTGGGGATCTTGATGCGGCTGATCATCAACGAGCCCGACACGGCAAACAGCAGCACCAGCGGGTGCAGGGTGAAGCCGCCGATCAGCACCTTGCCGAACCACAGATCGGCCCGCACCGCATTCATGGCGGCGGCCAGTGCCAGCAGCGCGACCAGCACGATCGACGTGGGGATGGGGGTGCCTTCAAAGTACTTCACCTTGCCCGAGGGACCGTCCGACAGGGACTCTGCGGTGACGTTGTAGCGCGCCAGGCGCGAGACGCCGCAGGCCACAAAGTAGCCCAGCACGATGCGGTCCCACATGCCTTGCATGCCGCAGGCATAGGCAATGATGGCAGGTGCCACACCGAAGGAGATCACATCGGCCAGCGAATCGAGCTCGCGGCCCATCGCCGATGATTTTTGCCGCCAGCGTGCAATGCGGCCATCAAAGATATCGAAGATCAGCGCGGCCAGCACCAGGGCGGCGGCAAAGTAGATATGCCGGCGGTCCGAGGTTTCCAGAAAGGTCATCGCCGAGAACAGTGCGCCTACGCCGCAGACGGCATTGCCCAGGGTGAACCAGTCTGCGAGGTGGAACTCGCGAATCATCGAAAAGCGTTTGTGTGGACTATTCATGGAAGATGGTGTCTGCGGCTCAAATGCACGGGCCGCCTCTGGGGGCGCCCTGGTTGCCGACCATGGTACACCCTGTATGGGCCAGCGCCAAACCAGGCAGCCGCCATGCTCCATCAAGCGGGCAAGATCTCCATCAATCCTACAAACAATGTAGGCGGAGCCACAACATTGCAGGGCCAGACTGGCGGCACACAAAACTGGAGCCCTCCGCCGTGACTTTCAATACCGAACAACTGCTGGCTGATGAAGCCCAATACTGCTCTTTTGGCGACACCGTTCACTACGTCAATCCCCCCAAGATCTTCAGCGGCTGCGAGGGCAGCTACATGGTTGACCAGGAAGGCACGCCTTACCTGGATCTGCAGATGTGGTATTCGGCCGTGAACTTCGGCTACAAGAACAAGCGCCTGGAAGACAAGATGATCGAGCAGCTGCGCGAGCTGCCCCAAGTGGCCAGCCAGTACCTGCACCCGACGAAGATCGAGCTGGCCAAGTTCATTGCGCAGGATGCCGAGAAGAAATGGGGCATGCCAGGCCGCGTGCACTTCAACGTGGGCGGCGCCCAGGCGATTGAAGACTCGCTCAAGGTGGTGCGCAATGCCACCCATGGCAAAAGCCTGATGTTCGCGTTTGAAGGCGGCTACCACGGCCGTACCCTGGGTGCCTCGAGCATCACCTCCAGCTACCGCTACCGCCGCCGCTTCGGCCATTTCAGTGACCGCGCGCAGTTCATTCCCTTCCCGTATCCTTTCCGCCGCCCCAAGGGCATGACTGCGGAAGAGTATGCGGATTCCATCGTGCAGGAGTTTGCGCGCAAGTTCGAGAACGAGTACCACGCCGTCTGGGACCCCAAGACCCAGCAGTGCGAGTATGCGGCCTTCTACATCGAGCCGATCCAGGGCACGGGCGGCTATGTGGTGCCACCGCCCAATTTCTTCAAAGGCCTGAAGAAGGTGCTCGACGACCATGGCGTGCTGATGGTGGTCGACGAAATCCAGATGGGCTTCTGGCGCACCGGCACCCTGTGGTCGGTGGAGAACTTCGGCGTCAAGCCCGATGTGCTGGTGTTCGCCAAGGCGCTGACCAATGGCCTGAACGCGCTGTCCGGTCTGTGGGCCCGTGAGGAGCTGATCAACCCCACGGTGTTCCCGCCAGGCTCAACCCACTCGACCTTTGCCTCCAACCCGCTGGGCACGGCGCTGGGCCTGGAAGTGATGAAGATGACCCACGAGATGGACTTTGGCCGCCAGGTGCGCGAGTCGGGTGCCTATTTCCTCGATGGTCTGCAACAGCTGCAAAAGCGCCATCCAGAAATCGGCGATGTCGATGGCATGGGCCTGGCGCTGCGCGCCGAGATCTGCACGGCCGATGGCTTTACCCCCAACAAGGCGCTGCTGGACAAGATGGTCGACCTGGGCCTGGAAGGCAAGCTCACCTACCAGGGCCAAAAACGGGGTCTGGTGCTCGACGTGGGCGGCTACTACAAGAACGTGATCACCTTCGCGCCGTCGCTGATGATCAGCCGCAGCGAGATCGATGAAGCGCTGGTGCTGCTCGACCAGCTGATCACCCTGGCCAAGGCGTCCTGAACTTGAGTGAATCCTTGCGCCCCTCGCGCAACCAGTTGGAGCCCTCTGCGCTGATCCGGCAGTTTGCCGCGCATCCGCCCGAGGGCTTTGCGGTGTTTTCGGACCGGCCGTTCCCGGCCTTTCGCGCGCCCTTTGACCTGCTGACCACCGCTGACGAGGCCGTCAAGCGCTGGGTGCTGCAGCTGCCCGGCGGGGCCTGGCTGGCGCAGCGCTTGCGGCTGCGCACCGATTTTGTCGGCTCCACCTTGAGCGAGTACCTGGTGCTGCCCCCGGATGTGGCGATGGACAAGCTGGCCAGCCAGCTGTGCCGCTACGCCGGCCGCTGCATGCTGACCATCGTCAAGGACCTGCCGCAGGCATCGCCGCTGCTGCCGCCGGCCGACAATGCCGATGCCCATCGCTTGGCCCAGGCGCTGCAGCATGAAGGCTTCATCCTGGTGGAAGGCCAGGCGCTGGCCTATGTGCCTATCGATTTCGACAGCATTGACGGCTACCTGGCGCGGCTGTCCAAAAACCGGCGCTCCGACCTGCGCCGCAAGCTCAAGAGCCGCAGCCAGCTGCAGATCCGGCGCATTCCCACCGGCCCGGCCTTTGCCGACGAGGCCCTGGTCGATGCCTACTATGCGCTGTTCGAGGCCGTGTATGCACAAAGCGAGCTGCATTTTGACAAGCTCAGCCGCAGCTTTTTTGCCGCAGTGCTGCGCGATGCCGCCAACCAGGGCCTGGTGTTTGAGTACCGCGATGCGCAGGATGGCAGCTTGCTGGGCTGGAACCTGTGCTTTGCGCATGATGGGCGGCTGGTCGACAAATACATCGGCCTGTCCTACCCGCGTGCGCGCCAGACCAACCTGTACTTCGTCAGCTGGATCGTGAACCTGGAATATGCGCTGGAATGCGGCCTGTCACACTATGTGGCCGGCTGGACCGATCCCGAAGTCAAGGCGCAACTGGGCGCCAGCTTCACTTTTACCCAGCATGCGGTCTACATCCGCAACCCGCTGCTGCGGGCCTTGGGGCGGCGGTTTTCCCGGCATTTTGAAAGTGACCGCGCATGGCAGGAACAGCGATGACCCCGTTGGTGTTGGATGTCGATGGCTCCGTCGGCCCATTGGCGGGTGAGCTGCGCCTGCCGCTGGGCGACTGGCAGGAGGCGATCCGCTTTGGCGCATCGCTGGGCCGCTACCAGCAGTTCCGCCGCCATCTGCAGGCCCAGCTGCCGCCGCAGCATGGCACGGCCTGGATGGGCAGTGGCGATTATCACCACCTGTCCTGGCTGCTGATCGAGCACTGCATCGCCCGCCAGCGCTTCAGCCCCGCGCGCCCGTTGCGGGTGGTGGTGCTGGACAACCATCCGGACAACATGCGCTTTCCCTGGGGTGTGCATTGCGGCTCCTGGGTGCGGCGCATCGCCATGCATCCGGCGGTATCGCATGTGCATGTCGCGGGCATCACCTCGCCCGATATTGGCGCCGGCCATGCCTGGGAGAACTACCTGCGTCCGTTGCATGCCGGCAAGCTCAGCTACTGGAGCTGCGGCGTGGACACCGGTTGGGCGCGGCGCCTGGGCATGTCGGCCGCCTTTCGGGCTTTTCCCGGCCTCGATGCCTTGGCCGATGCCCTGACCGCCACCCTGGCCAGCGAGCGCCAAAGCACCTACCTCAGCATCGACAAGGATGTGTTTGCCAGTGACGTGGTCACCACGAACTGGGACCAGGGCCAGATGCGCGAGGCACAGGCGATGGGCATCATCGCGGCCTTGGGCGGCCAGCTGGTGGGCAGCGACATCACCGGCGATGTCTCGTCCTGGCAATACAGCACCTGGTGGAAGCGCTGGCTCAGTGCGGGTGACGGCCAGGACACGGCCATCGATGCCCCGGCGCTGGCGCAGGCACAGGCGGGCCAGCATGCGCTCAACCAGCGGCTGATGGCGGCATTGTCTGCCGCAACGCATCCAGCAACTGGCCAAACAACGCATCACTGAGCCAGGCGCTGTTGCTGATGGCCAGCAGGCGCTGTGCCCAATCGCGGGCCTGCGGCACCGGGTCATCCATCGCCTCGCCCAGGACGGGCGCATAGCGCTCGTAGTCGGGCAGCACCCGGCTGAAGGGCAGTGACAGCCCCCAGCCGCTGGCCCAGTGCGCCTGCATCAGCGCATCGCGCTGGGCGGCACTGGGCAAGCGCAGCAGAATCACCGGCCAGATGCCTTGCGCCTGGGGCGGGGAGTCCTCCACCACCTCCAGACCGGACAGCGTGCGCAGCTGGGCGATGCGCTGCTGCGCCTGCTGCTGCGCCTGCGCCCAGTGCGCATCCAGCCGGGCCAGCGCACGCAGGCCAACGCGCTGGCGCCAGGCGCCCAGGCTGTGCTGCGGGATGTGGCTGCCGAAGTCATCGCCAGCGGCTGTCACCCAGTCGCCCCGCGCCAGGCTGCGGCGCAGCGGTGCGCCGTAGACCCGGTCGAGCAGCGCCGGGCGGAAGGCTGCGGCATAGCCGAGCAGCTCCAGGCTGCGGCGCAGCTCCCAGGCCAGGTGGGGGCGTATCGATGCCTGGTGCTGTGCTCGCAGCGCCGCCATCAGCGCCGGGTCGCGGGCCAGCAGCACGCCGCCTTCGTAGGTGCTCAGGCCCTTGCCCACTGCCAGGCTGAACAGCGCGATGTCGCCCTGCAGGCCCACGCTGCGGCCGTGCACCCGGGCGCCCAGGGCCTGGGCGGCATCCTCGATCACATAGGCGCCGCAGGCCTGGGCGCGGGGCAGCAGCCGGGCGACATCGGCCACCCGGCCGCCCAGGTGGGTGGGCACCAGTGCGAGGGTGCGGTGGCTGAGCAGCGCATCGAGCGCATCGCCATCCATGTCCAGGCAGTCAGGTGACAGGTCGCAGAGCCGCAGCTGCAGGCCACACTGCGCGACGGCCAGCGCCACCAGCGGGCAGGTGTAGGCGGGCACCACCACCTCGCAGCGATCGGGAGCCCACTGCTGCAGCGTGCGCAGTGCCAGCACCAGCGCGGAGGTGCCCGAGCACTCCAGCAGCACCTCGTCCACTTCCAGCCAGGCGGCCAGCGCCCGGTCCAGGCGCTTGTCACCCCAGGGGCGCAGATCGGCGCAGCGCAGCGCCAAGCCTGCGGTGGGAGGCACGGAGATGCGGCGCGCAGTCATCGGCGGTGGCCCGGGCTGTGGCGCGCCATCAGCGTGCAGCGGCGCTGGCGCCGGTACCGTCCACCGGGTTCTCCGCCGGCTTGGCGGCACCATGGTCCCGGGCTTCGCTCAGGGCCAGGCAGGCAATGCCGGCCACGATGAACATGCAGCCCAGAATCTGGGGCAGGCCGATGGTCTCCTGGAACAGGTAGTGGGACAGCACCAGCACCGAGATGATCTCCAGGTGCGAGGCGGCAAAGGCGGGGCCGACGGGCGCGCGCCGCAGCAGATGCATCCAGGTGAAGAAGGCGCCGATGTAGCCGATCAAGGCTCCATAGATCCAGGGCTGGGCAAACACGCGCCAGAGCCAGGAGGGGCTGAACTCCAGCGGCAGTGCGGCATCGCCCGCCTTTTTGAAACTCAGCTGGGCCAGCGTGTCGAAGGCCATCAGCACCAGAAAGCCGACCAGGTAGAAGCGCTTCATGCCGTTACCCCTTGAGCCCGACGACGGCCACACCGATGGAGACCAGCACGATGCCTGCGACCCGCAGCGGTGCCAGCTTTTCCTGAAAGAACAGGCGCCCGGCCACCATGATGGCCACAATGTTGATGCTGCCCAGCAGTACGCCATCGGACAGCGGGACCAGCGACAGAAAGGCCAGCCAGGCGACGAATTCCACCACGTAGCAGGCACCGCCGATCCAGATCCAGGGGCGTGCCAGCATGAAGCGCCAGTGGGCCATGCCGGTGGCCGTGCTGGGGGTCTGGCTGGCAGCGGCCTTGAACGCCAGTTGCCCGCCGCTGTCGACCAGGATATTGATCAGCCACAGGCTGACCACCAGCGGCGTGATGTCAGCGCCCATGTGCCACTGCCTGTGTGCGTGCGCCGCCGATACGGGCGACAAAGTCATGCACCTTGGCGATCACCGTGCGGCGCTCGCGGTCGATCGTGATCATGTGGTAGCAGTTGTCGAGCAGCACGACCTCGACCCTTGCATGGACCGCGCCGGTGGCGATGTCCTCGGCATTGGAGCGGTGGGAGATGTCGTCCTCCCTGGCATGGATGGCCAGGCAGGGCGCGCGCAAATCCCGCAGGTGGCTGCGAACATGGGCCGAAAGCCTGCGCAGCTCGATGATGGACCACCAGGGATTGCCAGGCAGGCCGGCAGCAGCGCTGTCGCCGCTGTGCATCTGCGCCACCACCCTTGCGCGCAGGGCCTCGTCCTTGATGCCGTAAGGGGGGGCTTCCATGAACACGCGGTCGCGGCCGATGCCCAGCAGCCGAAACAGCGGCAGCAGAAAGGCCAGCCTGGTGTAGCGCGGAATGCTCCAGCCGTCATAGCGGAAGGTGGTGGACAGCGCCGCCACCCCGGCGACCTGGCGCGGGTGCGAGGTGGCCACCGCCAGCGACAGCAAGGCGCCCATCGACAGACCGCCGACGACGACCCGGTCCACATGGGGTGCAAAGCGCAGCAGCGCCGATTGCACGCTGGCGAGCCAGTCGGTCCAGCGCGTCTGGACCAGGTCCTGCATGCTGCCGCAATGGCCCGCCAGCTGCACCGCGTAGACGGTAAAGCCTTCGCGGTTGAGGCCCTTGGCCAGCAAGCGCATCTCGGCCGGGGTGCCGGTCAGGCCGTGCACCAGCAGCACGCCGGTGCGTGCGGCCGTGCCGGAGCCGGGCAGGGCGAATTCGTGGGGTGTCAGACACAGGGTTTGCAAGGCTGCTTCAGCGGCCCTTTCCTGCGGTTGGCCCGCCAGATGCTGGGCGAGTGCGTCATGGGGATTCATACGAGGGCCTCCTGCTGCTGCATGAACTGCTGCAGCCACGGGGTGGCGTCACTGAAACCGAGGAACGGTGCATGCGCAATGCCATGCCGCTCGCAGTGGCCGATCAGCCGGTACTTGGCCAGCACATAGTCGGCCTCATGGGAGACGCAAAAGTCCGACGTGCTGTCGCCCACATAGAGCACGCGCCCGGTGATTGCCTGCTGCGCCGCCAGGCGCTCGCACTTGCAGTTGCCGCTGGCACGCTTGCAGTGCGGGCTCGCCCAGGGGGCCTCCAGTGCCCAGCGCCGGGTGTCTTTCTGCACGAGGCGGTTGGCAATGACCTCCAGATGGCCCAGGCCGTGGCGTGCCAGCACGCGCTGGATCGCATAGTCGATTCCGTCGCTGACCACCTGTACCCGCAGACCCAGCACTTGCGCTGCCTGCACAAAGCCGGGGAAGCCGGGGTCGATGGCGATGCCGTCCAGGTGGGCGTCCAGCTCCTGCTGGTCCATGTCCAGCAGCGCGACCTGGCCTTGCATGCAGTCACGCGATCCGATGTCGCCACGCTCCCAGGCGTCTTCCAGACCGGTCCAGCCAGGCAGGCCAAAGCGCTGCAACAGGCTGTCGGTGACATCGACCAGGCTGATCGTGCCGTCAAAGTCGGACTGGATCATCCAGCCAGCGGCGTTGTGGCAGGCAGGCGCCTGCGCAGGCAAGTGTTTATTCATGGAAGCTCACTCTCACGTTCTGGCCCACACGCACATTGCCGGGAGCCGTCTCGAACTCGAGCACGCACTCGACCACGCGCAACGGTCCGCGCTGGGCGTCGTCCTGCAGGGTGGAAGGCCCATACATGGGGTTGATGCGCAGCACCCGGGCCTCGGGCAGCGCGGTGCTGCTGTCGTTGTCCAGCACCACGCTGGCGCGCATGCCTTTTTGCACCGTGCCGGCAAAGCTCTCGTTGAGCTCTGCGCGGATGCGCAGCGGGCGCAGCGGCAGCAGCCGCATCGCCGCCTGGCTGGTGTGTACCTGGCTGCCGACCTGGGCGCGCAGATGCACCACGGTGGCGGCCTCTGGCGCATGCAGGGCATACAGGCGCTGGCGCTCGCGCAACTGCTGGGTCTTGGTTTGGGCCAGCTTCACCTCGGCCTGTGCCACCTCGGCCTCGGACTGCGCATTGCGCAGCGCGGCCTGGGCGTTGTCCACCTCCTGCAGATCGGCCGCGCCATCGCGGGCAGCGGCCTGCAGGCGCTTGAGCTGGGTCTGCAGCAGCGGCAGCTTGGCGGCCAGCGCCTTGTGCCTGGCCTGGGCCAATTGGTACGAGGACTGGGCCACGGACAGCTCGGCACGCAGGTCCTCGTCATGGACCTTGAGCAGCAGCTGGCCGGCCTGGACCTGCTGGCCTTCGCGGACGGCAATTTGCTGCACGGTGCCGTCGACGGCGGTGGCCAACTCCAGCAGACCGCCGTCGACCTCGATCTTGCCCCGGGCCACGGCCACCGGGTTTTGGTGCTGCTGGGTGGTGTTGGCAACGGCCGGGCTATCGGCTGCCGGTGTGCAGCCTGCGAGCCCGCCGCCTGCCAGGCACAGCAGGCCCAGCAGATGCCAGGCATGCGGAACGGGCCAAGAGGTTGTGTGGGTCTTGGTCAAGTTGGGTTCTCCATCATGGTGTTTTGGCGCCGGTCGCGGTACACGGCGCCGTCTTCCATATCCAGTACGCGATCGGCATGCCCCACCAGGCGCGGATCGTGGCTGACGCAAAGCACCGTGGTGCCGTGGCTGCGGGCTACGCGGTGGAGGATGTCGATCACGCGTTGTCCGCTTTCGGCGTCCAGCGCGCTGGTGGGCTCATCGGCAAACAACAGCTGCGGGGCCTTGGCCAGCGCGCGGGCGATGGCGACGCGTTGCTTTTCGCCGCCGGACAGCTCGGCCGGCCGCATGTGCGCGCGGTGGGACAGGCCGACTTCCTCGAGCGCGTCCTGCGCCCGTTTCAAGGTCTCGGCGCGCCGTATGCCGAGGTACCCCAGCGGCAGCTGGACCTGCTCCAATGCCGTCAGCGCCGGAAACAGGTTGAAGCCCTGGAACACAAAGCCGGTGTGCAGCAACCGAAAGCGCTCCATCTCGCGGGCGGGCATGGTCGTCAGGTTCTGGCCCAGTGCAAACGTCTGGCCTTCATCGGGCGTGAGCAGGCCCGACATCAGCGACAGCAAGGTGCTTTTGCCGCAGCCCGAGGGGCCGGAGATCAGCGTCAACTCGCTGGAATACAGATCCACCGAAAGGTCCTGCAGAACCTGGATGCGGATGGCGCCGGACACATAGCTTTTGCGCAATCCGACGGCCTGCAGCGTGGGGGTGGAGCGGGGGGTATGGGTCATCGCACCACCTCTCATCGCAGCAGGGTGGCCGGATCGGTGCGCAAAAGCACACGCATCGCGCCGAGGCCCGACAACAACGCCAACGTAGCGACCAGTGCGGCGCAGGCCAGCACTGCTTGCAGATTGAGCGCGACAGGCACCCGGTAGACTTGGGCCAGCGAGACCAGCGCCACGCTGGCGATGGTGGTCAGCAGCAGGCCGGCGGCGCCGATCCAGCATGCCTGCTCCACGACCACCCGGCCCAGCGCTGCACGGCTGACGCCCAGCGCATTGAGCACCGCATATTCGCGCACCGACCCCGCGATCACGCTCTTGAGTGACTGGCTGGTGACGACAGCGCCGACCAGGCAGACGACGATGGCCATGAACAGCACGCCGGCACCGGCGCCGGTATCGAGCATCCAGTAGCGCTGGGAGCGGTGCGCAAAGCTGTCGGCAGTCCAGACTTCGTGCGGGCCGAAGCTGCGCGACTCGCTGCTCAGGCGCTGTTGCACGGCGTGGTTGTCCACCCCTTTGCGCACGCGCGCCAGCAGGTAGGTGCTGCCCTGGCTGGGTGCACTGCCCGCGATCTGGTGTGCGCTCTCCAGCGAGGCCAGTACATTGACGCCTCCCAGACCCCGCAAGCCATCGACGGCGGCCACCACCCGGACGCGGTGGTTGTTGATCCAGGCGGTGCCGCCCTCATGGGTGGCCAGACTGGCCAGATCGGCGCGGTCCACGATGACGGCGCCGGGCTCGCGCAGCAGCTTGCGCTGCCACGGCGCAATGACCCGGTCGAACACCATGGCGGTGCCGGAGGTGGAGATGCCCGAGAGGTAGACCGATACTGCACCGGCGGCCTGGCCCGTGCCCTGGTCGGCGCGCCAGTCGCCATCCACCCAGACATACGGCTCGACCGCGCGGATGTCCGGGTCCATGCGCAGGCGCATTTCCACATCCGGGCCGATGTTGCGGCCAAAGTTCACGCTTTGGGTGCCGGGGTAGCCGACCCACAGATCGGCCGAGCTGGCGGTGATGTAGATCGCCGCCGAGCTGAAAATGCCCAGCACCAGCGCAGCCTGCATGACCAGCAGCACACCGGCAAAGCCCACCGCGAAGACCGACGGGACAAATCGGCGCCACTCGTAGACCAGGGTTTTGCGCGCCAGGGCAATCATCGTGTGGCTCCCGGCGTGTCAGGTGGGGCTTGCGCTGGCAGCGGGGCGCCGCCCAGCGCCTGGAACAGGGCCACAAAGGCCAGTGCCTGTGCGGCCTGGGCCACGCTTTGCTGGCTTTGGTGCAGCAGCAGCTGGCGGCGCGGCTCCAGGGTATCCAGCTCGCTGGCCAGGCCCAGCTGCTGGCGGCGCTGCAGCTGCTGGGCGCGGCTGCGCAGCAGCGGCGTCTGGGCATCGAGCGATTGCTGGCGCAGCTGTTGTGCGCTCAAGCCTGCCAATGCGGTTTCCACCTCGGCCACACCGTCCAGCACGCTTTGCCGGTAGGCCTTGACGGCGTTGTCCATCTGCAGCGCGTCGGCATCGGCCTGCGCACGCCGGCGGCCCCAGTCGAACAGTGGAATGTCGATGACCGGGCCGAGCATGGGCTCGTGGTTGGAGCTGGAGCGGCGGTTTTGCGTCAGGTTGTAGGAGAACAGCAGCGAGCCACCCAGCGCAAAGCGGGGGTAGAGCGCCGAGTTCGACAGGCCCGCAGCGGCAGCGGCGCGCTGCACCGCGGCTTCGGCCGCGAGGATGGCCGGGCGGCTGCGCAGCAGCTCGGCCGGCAGCACCTGCAGCTTGAGCGCTGCTGCGCTGGGGATGTGGGGGGTGCTGGAGGCGGCCAGCCAGGCGGCGTCGGGCTCGCTGCGGCCCAGCAGCGCCGCCAGCGCATGCGCGGCGCGCGCCTGGTGCTGCAGCAGTTCGGCCTCCTGGCCGCGGCTGCGGTTGAGCTCCAGGTGGGCCTGCTGCACCTGCTCGGTGCTGCCCATGCGCTGCTGCACCCGGACCTGCTGCAGCTGCAGCCGGCGCGTATCGAGCTGCAGTTGCTGGTCCAGCCCAAAGCGTTGCTGCTGCGCTACGCAGATCTCCAGATAGCGTTGCACCACATTGGCGACGAGCTGGATTTTGGCTGCTTGCAACTGCGCCTGGGCATCGAGCAGCTGGCCCTGGCCATCGAGCGCGGTGGATTCAGCAGCGCCAAACAGGCCGAGGTTCCAGCTCATGTCCAGGCTGGCATGGAAGTAGGAGTCGAGCGCGGCCACGTCCTGCAGCGTGCGCACGCCCGCAGTGAGCTCTGGCTTGTAGGCGGCGGTGGCCGTGCCCAGCAGAATGCGCTGGGCCTGCAGCCGGCCTTGGGCCTGGGCCAGGTCCAGGTTCTGGGCCAGCGCCTGCTCCACCAGCTTGTCCAGGGCCGGATCGCCCAGGAGTTTCCACCAGGCGGCCAGATCGGCAGCCTGGATGGCGCGCGCATCGGCCGCGCTGGTGCCAGCCTGGCGCCACTGCGCCGGGGTGTCAGGCTGGAGCGAGGGCTGCGGCGGCGTCATGCAACCGGCCAGCAAAGCGGCGGGTGCCAGTGCCAGCAGTGTTTTGCAGAACAAGGGTTTCACGTGCAATGGAGTCGGTTCTTGGCCGGTGGCGGCCGTGGCGGCCTGGCCGCGCAGGCAGGACAAATATGCGGTCCATTCAACCCTGCCAAGCTTGCGCAAGCTTGCACAATTGATGGAGGAAACATGGAGGCCGCCCAGGCGTGCAGCAGGCAGTCGGCACGGTCATAATGGCTTGTTTCAACAGCGTGCGGGCCTCTTTTTGATGGTGCCGCTGGAGCCTATTTGTGAATGCGTCCGCGATGAAACTACCTACGCCACCTGTGGCGGCTCCGCTGGTGCTCGTCGTGGAGGACGAGCCCGGCATCGCCACGATCTTGGTGGCCTACCTGGAGCGCGATGGCCTGCGCACCTTGTTTGCGCGCGATGGCGAGCAGGCCGTGCAGCTTTTCCGTCAGCACCAGCCCGACCTGGTGCTGCTGGACATCCATCTGCCCGGCATGGATGGGGTCGATGTACTGCGCTTTATCCGCGACCAGGGCCAGACCCCGGTGATCATGGTGACGGCACTGGCTGACGATGTGGACAAGCTGGTGGCCCTGCGCCTGGGTGCGGACGATTACGTGGTCAAGCCTTTCAACCCCGCCGAAGTGGTGGCGCGCGTGCGTGCGGTGCTGCGCCGCAGCCAACCCAAGGCTGCGTCCGTGCCGATGGCGCCGATCCGCGTAGGCGCGCTGGAGATCAACCCGGCCGAGCACAGCGCCCGGGTCTATGACCTGGCCGGGCAGGCCATACCGTTGCCGCTGACACTGACCGAGTTCCGCCTGCTGGCGTTGCTGGCCTCGCAGCCCCGGCGCTGCTTTTCCCGTGCGCAGCTGATCGAGCATTGCCTGCCCGAGAGCGATGCGCTGGAGCGGGTCATCGACTCGCACCTGTCCAAGCTGCGGCGCAAACTGCAGCTGGCCGGCCAGGAAGAGCTGATCGAGACCGTGCGCAGCATTGGATACCGTCTATGGCCCGGGGACTGAACCGCATCTGGGTCCGCTTTGGCTTCTGGATTGCCGGCACCCTGCTCAGCACGATTGCACTGCTGAGCGCCTGTGCCTGGGCCTTCAACGCGGTGCAGTACAACCAGTTCTACCAAAGCCTGCCCACATCGGTGCGGGTAGAGCTCGATGACCTGATCGAGCGCGACCTGGACAACAGCCCGCGCGCGATGCAGATCTATGGTGAATACTGGCGCGGCGAGGTGTTCTTTGGCGAGCAGGTGTCGCTGTTCATCGGCCTGCTGGTCTGCCTGCCGTTTGGCCTGGCGATGGGCTTTTTTGTATCGCGCTACATCACGCGGCCGCTGGCATCGATGGTGGAGGTGGCGCAGCGTGTGGCGCACGGGGATTTCAGCTCGACCCGGGTGGTCGAGGAGGGCGCGCACGGCGAGCTCAAGGAGGTTGTGCATACCTTCAACGCGATGATCGATGCGCTGCAAAAGCTCAATGCCGAGCGCCAGGCCTCGGCCGCGTCCATCTCGCATGAACTGCGCACGCCGCTGTCGGTGCTCAAGACCCATCTGCATGCGATGTGCGATGGCGTCATTGTCCCCAGCGAGCTGGAGTTTCGGCTGCTGCTGGCGCAGACCGAGCACCTGGGCCGGCTGATTGACGACCTGCATACCTTGGCGATGGCCGAAGCGGGCGAGATGTCGCTGCGCAAGGAGCGCCTGAGTCTGGGCGCGCTGGTGCGCGAGAGCCTGCAGGAGCTCCAGCCTCAGTTGCAGCAGGCCGAAATGGCGCTGTCGCAGGTACTGCCCGAGGACGATGCCCTCAGCGTGATCCGCGCCGACCCTTTGCGCATGCGCCAGATCATTGCCAACCTGGTCGGCAATGCGCTGCGCCACGCGGCCAGCGGGCACTGGCTGGAGGTGGAGGTGCGCAGTACGCGGGATGCGCAAGGGCATGTCTGGGTGGAGCTGCTGGTCAGCGATGCCGGCCCTGGCCTGCCGCAGGAGTTGCGGGCCCACCCTTTCCGGCGCTTTGCGATGGCGCCGGGGCGGCGCAAGCGGGAGGGCTCGGGCCTGGGGCTGTCCATTGTGCAGGCGCTGACCGAGTTGCAGGGCGGCGTGGCGCATGCCGAAAGCTCGTCCCGAGGCGGTGCACGGTTCCGTTTGCGTTTTGCGCCCGCTTGAGCCGGCCCGGGCTCGCAGTACCCGCGCAGGGCGCTGGCGATGGCAGACGCTTAAAATAGCCCATGTGCTCTGCAGCTGCAGAGCTTTGCTATTTTTGAAGGAGCGGATGGTGCGGTACCGTGCCACGCCGCAGTGTTGCTGCCCATGCAAGCCCAAGACCCACAAGCCATTCGCCTGTCCAAGCGCCTGGCGAGCGACATCGGTTGCTCGCGCGCCGAGGCCGAGCACTATATCGATGCCGGCTTTGTGACCGTGGATGGCCAGATCCAGGACACCCCGGGTGCCCGTGTGTTGCCCAGCCAGACCGTCGTGTTGCAGCCAGGCGCCGATCTGCGTCCGATCCAGCCGGTGACCTTGCTGCTGCACAAGCCGGCGGGCTACAGCCTGCGCGCGCTGGAGCCCGGCCGCCCCGGCCTCAGTGCGCTGGACCTGCTGACGCCGGAGAACCTGGCTGAGGTAGACACACCGCAGCCCGTTCGGCCTTTGCCGCGCCATTTTCGCCACCAGCAGTTCTTGCTGCCCATTCCCCGCGCTGCCAGCGGCCTGGTGGTCTACAGCCAGGATCCACGCATCATCCGCCACCTGAGCGACGAGGCCGACTTGCTGGAGCAGGAATTCCTGGCCGAGGTACAGGGCGAGATGATCGAGGAGGGCCTGGCCCTGCTGGCCAATGGTCTGTATGTGGATGGCGAGCGCCTGCCTCCTCTCAAGGCCAGCTGGCAAAACGAGACCCATCTGCGATTTGCGCTCAAACGCGTAGCCCCCGAATGGCTGCCCGCCATCTGTGCCGCGCTCGGACTGGAGCTGGTGTCGCTCAAGCGTTTGCGGATCGGCAGGATATCGCTGAGCAAGCTGCCCCCAGGGCAATGGCGCTATCTGCAGGGTTACGAGCGGTTTTAAAGGGCCCAGAGCGGGAATACGCCCGCAGTGTGCAGCTGGCTGGAGGTTGGTATTAATTTGATAGCAAATTGCATCGATCTCACAAGGCTTTGATGAAGGCCAATGCCAGCGGCCTGGCCGCAGGCAAAACATGCCACAATAGCCCGCTTCTGGCATGGCCACAGAATTTACTGCAGCGGTCTTGATATTGCCTGGCATGGCCCTACATAACGGTGTTTGATACAAAGGCCTGTGCTTGCGCGATGGGCCGGTGGGCGGACAGGCCGGGCGCGTGGCGCGGCTTGCGATGGCCACCTTATGTGTAACTATCAGGGGTCCTATGTCACTCATTCCAGTCACCATCCTCACGGGCTTTTTGGGCTCGGGCAAAACCACGCTGCTCAAGCGCGTGCTGCATGAGTCGCACGGCATGAAGATCGCCGTGATCGAGAACGAGTTCGGCGAAGAAAACATCGACACCGACATCCTCAAGACGGAATCGAAAGAGCAGATTCTGCAGATGAGCAACGGCTGCATCTGCTGCACCATCCGTGAAGACCTGCGCGAAGCGCTGCAGCTGCTGGCCGCCAAGCGCCGCAAGGGCATGGTGGATTTCGAGCGCATCGTGATCGAGACCACGGGCCTGGCCGACCCGGGCCCGGTTGCGCAGACCTTCTTCATGGATGAAGAGATCGCCGAAACCTATTTGATCGACTCCATCATCACCCTGGTGGATGCCAAGCATGCCGGCCAGCAGCTCGATACCCGTCAGGAAGCACGCCGCCAGGTGGGCTTTGCTGACCAGATCTTCCTGTCCAAGACCGACTTGGTGAGCGAGGCGGACAAGGACGCGCTGGTCCACCGCCTCAAGCACATGAACCCGCGCGCACCGATCCGTGCGGTGCATTTTGGCGATGTGCCGCTGAAGGATGTGTTCGATCTGCGCGGCTTCAACCTGAATGCGACGCTCAACATCGACCCGGACTTCCTCAAGGAAGAAGGCCATGACCACGCGCATGTGCATGACGAGCATTGCGGCCACGACCATGACCATGTGCACGACGAAAACTGCGGTCACGACCATGGCCACGACCACGAGCATGGCGAACACTGCAACCATCCGCACCACCACCACCATGACGACGACGTCAAGAGCTTTGTGTACCGTGCCGACAAGGCTTTTGACCCGGCCAAGCTGGAAGACTTCCTGGGCGCCATTGTGAACATTTATGGCCCGCGCATGCTGCGTTACAAGGGCGTGCTGGCGATGAAGGGAACCGACCGCAAGGTCATTTTCCAGGGCGTGCACCAGCTGATGGGCAGCGATCTGGGACCCGAGTGGGGTGCCGACGAGCGCCGCCAGAGCAAGATGGTCTTCATTGGCATCGATCTGCCGCAGGACATCCTGCGCCAAGGTCTGGACCAGTGCGTGGTCGAGGCCTGATCCCCGGCCGCAGGCTTTGCCAGCGCTAGCCCTCGGGGAAACCCCGCGTTGCATCGGGGCTGCAATCACTTGTTGCCGTGCCGCGATGCCATATACAATCGCGGCCCGAAATGCAGCAAAGCAGGCAAGCGGTAAGGCACGGGGCCGTGCTTGACCCAAGAGATGTCGATGAGAGGGCGCTGTGGCGCAGGGGCAGGGGCCCGTGCACAGCGTTGATGGAGAAGGAGGCTTGTGCAAGCGAGCTGAACGCTGCCAGCGAGTGGCGTCGGCCTGCAAGATGACGGAGATGCGGGCACCTGCCCGACTTCATAGATGTGCCAGGATCCTGCCGGATCCGGGCGAGTTGATCAGGGGGCTGAGCCTGCCGGGCTTGGCACCTTTTGTAACGAGACGGACATCCGTCGCATGTAAGAACTGCGCTAGCCAGTCGAGAGAACTATGCCTACCACTACGCAAACCATCCCTAAACGCGACGCCAAGCTGGCCAATGCCTGGAAGTCCAAGACGGTAGACACCCTCACTGACGATGAGGTGCTGTCCATGCCGGAGAGCGAATACATGAACGACATCCAGTTGGCGTTCTTTCGCAAGAAGCTGGTGGAACTGAAGACCGGTATCCACCTCAATGCCGATGCCACGACGGAAAACCTGCGCGAAGACACCGTCGTCGTGCCCGATCCGGCAGACCGCGCTACCATTGAGGAAGAGCATGCGCTTGTCTTGCGTACGCGCGACCGCGAGCGTAAGCTCTTGAAGAAGATCGACCAGTCGATCAGCCGCATCGATGCGGGTGACTATGGCTATTGCGACGAGACGGGTGAGCCCATTGGTGTGGGCCGTCTGCTGGCGCGTCCTACAGCCACGTTGTCACTGGAGGCGCAGCAGCGCCGCGAACTGAAGCAAAAAATGTTTGGTGACTGAAGCTGAGGCAGCGCACCGGACACATAAGGGGAGGGAGTAACCATGAGTGAGGCTCAGAAGCCAAACAAGGGTTTGTTGTCCAAAGTGGTGCGCTTTGTTACCAAACCCACGACACAGTGGTCGGAGCTGGACAAGACGCCGGAGCCGGAGAATCCAGAGGCGCAGTTTTCCAAACAGGCGCTCAAGGAGATCATGGAGCGCAAGCGCCGCAACGACTTTGTGCGCAAGCTGGAGTTTGACCAGCTGCGCAAGATCCGGCGCGAGGCCAACAAGTCCAGCAGCGCAGGCGCCGATGGCCTGGGCGCTGCCAGCTCGGCAGCGATGCTCGAAGGCGGCGCCGCGCCCGATGGCGCTGCCATTGCGGCGGGCAAGCCTGCCCATCCTTCGCACACCATCGAGAAAATCAACCAGATCGAGCGGCAGATGTCCAAGCAGTGGTGGTCGGGCGACAGCGCCAGTGCGCCGGCGGCCGCGCCCAGCGCTACGACTGATACTGCACCTGCCAGTGCCCCTGTGCCGGTTGCGCCTGCTGCTGCACCGCTGGCCGCAGAACCCGCCGAGGCTGCCGCAGTGCCTGCGGTGGCTCCTGCGCAGGCCACCTTGCCTCCGGCCGCTTTCGATGCGCAGGTCGAATCCGCCCGCTTCATCCACGATACCGACCTCGAAGAGGCGGCAGTGCTGTTTGCCAATGGTGATGCAGCGGGCGCCGAGGCATCACTGCTGGCGCTGGTGCAGCAGCGCCGAGGCGACCTGATGGGCCAGCTGACGATCTGGTTGACGCTGTTCGACCTCTACCGTGCGACCGGCGACCAGACCAAGTTTGACTTCCATGCGATCGAGTTCGCCAGCAAATACGGCCGCTCGGCACCGGTGTGGTTTTCGATGCCGCAGGAGCTGGGCGCCAAGGCCTTGCAAGGGGGGGATGCGCCGGCAGAAGAGGTGCGGCTGCTCAACTGGCAGGCTCCGCCGGTGCTCAGTGTTGCTGCACTCAATGGCCTGTTGGGCAACCTCAAGCGCTTTGCGCCACCCTGGACCTTGAACTGGTCCCGCGTGACCGAGGTGCGCGACGAGGCGGTAGTGCCGTTGCTGGCACAGTTTCGCGCCTGGGCGGACAAGCCGGATGTGCGCCTGGTGTTTGCCGGGGCAGACCAGTTGTTGTCGGTGCTCGAAGCGCAAACACCTGTTGGTGACAACCAGGTGCGCCAGGACCTGTGGTCGCTGCGCATGGCGTTGCTGCGATTGCTGCGGTTGGAGCAGGACTTTGAAGCCGCTGCGCTCGATTACTGCATTACCTATGAGGTATCACCACCGTCCTGGGTGCCACCTCGTGCAGAGATGAGCAGTGACAGCACCCGCTCTGGCGCACCGTTCGCCCCCGATTTGTCCATGGTGCTCGATCTGCCGGAGAGAAAGCCAGCGGTTGCCGACAGCCCGCAGGCCGTGCTCGAAGGCGTTGTCGAAGGGGACGTCTCCCGGCAGTTGGACACCTTCAGCCCGATGGTGCAGCCCGACATGCCGTTCACCGTGCGCTGCGACCGCCTGATGCGCATCGATTTTGTGGCCGCCGGCTCGGTGCTGAACTGGGTGGCCGAATGCCAGCAGAAGAATGTGCTTGTGCGCTTTGGCAATCTGCACCGCCTGAATGCCGTGTTCTTCAACCTGATTGGCATCAACGAGCATTCCATCGTCAACCAGCGCGAGAACTGAAGGGGCTGCGATGCCTCGCGACGAACGCACCCTCGGGTGCGTTTTTTAATTTGCGCCCGCTCTGCCGCTGGCGCCTTGGAAAACGGGTGCATGGCTCTATATAGGCAGAACTATGGAACAGTATCACGGCACAACCATTCTCAGCGTGCGGCGCGAAACCCCGCAAGGCATCCAGGTCGCCATCGGCGGCGACGGCCAGGTCACCCTGGGCAACATTGTGGTCAAGGGCACCGCGCGCAAGGTGCGCAAGCTCTATGGCGGCAAGGTGCTGGCCGGCTTTGCCGGCGCCACGGCCGACGCCTTTACCTTGTTCGAGCGTTTTGAGGCCAAGCTCGACCAACACCAGGGCCAGTTGACCCGTGCAGCGATTGAGCTGACCAAGGACTGGCGCACTGACCGGGTGCTGCGCCGTCTGGAAGCGATGCTGGCGGTGGCTGACCACTCGGCCTCGCTGATCATCACTGGCAATGGCGATGTGCTGGAGCCCGAGCAAGGCATTGTGGCCATTGGATCCGGAGGCGCCTATGCCCATTCGGCGGCCAAGGCGCTGCTGAACAACACCGAGCTGTCGGCCGAAGAGGTGGTGCGCAAATCGCTGGGCATCGCCGGTGAGCTGTGCATCTACACCAATATGCACCACACCATCGAGACCCTGTAAGCGCCTTGCAGGCCGCTGCACCCCTGCCACCCGCTCCTACTGATCGACAGCTGCACCCGTTGCCCGGCGGGTGCCAACCGGAATTTGCACTATGTCCTCGATGACACCCCAGGAAATCGTTTCCGAACTCGACAACCACATCGTTGGCCAGGCCAATGCCAAACGCGCAGTCGCCATCGCGCTGCGCAACCGCTGGCGCCGCCAGCAGGTCGCCGATGGCCTGCGCCAGGAGATCACCCCGAAAAACATCCTGATGATCGGCCCCACCGGTGTCGGCAAGACCGAAATTGCCCGCCGCCTGGCCAAGCTCGCCGATGCGCCTTTCATCAAGGTCGAGGCGACCAAGTTCACCGAGGTGGGCTATGTGGGCAAGGATGTGGATGCCATCATCCGTGACCTGGCTGAAGTGGCGGTCAAGCAAACCCGTGCATCGGATGTGAAGAAGCTGCGCGTGCGTGCCGAGGATGCCGCCGAAGAGCGCATCCTGGATGCGCTGCTGCCGCCCGCGCGCACCGGCGAGGCCGCATCCGATACCGGCACGCGCCAGGTATTTCGCAAGAAACTGCGCCAGGGCGAACTCAACGACAAGGAGATCGAGATCGAAGTGGCCGAGGCCAAGCCGCAGCTCGAGATCATGGGACCCCAGGGCATGGAGGAGATGGCCGAGCAGCTGCGCGGCATGTTCAGCCAGATGGGCCAGGAAAAGCGCAAGGTCCGCAAGCTCAAGATCAGCGAAGCGCTGCAGCTGATCACCGATGAGGAGGCGGCCAAGCTGGTGAACGAGGACGATGTCAAATCCCGCGCGATCGAGAACCTGGAGCAGAACGGCATCGTCTTCATCGACGAGATCGACAAGGTGGCGACGCGCCAGGAAACCAGCGGCAGCGATGTTTCCCGCCAGGGGGTTCAGCGCGATCTGCTGCCCCTGGTCGAAGGCACGTCGGTGTCGACCAAGTACGGTATCGTCAAGACGGACCACATTCTGTTCATTGCCTCCGGCGCTTTCCACCTGGCCAAGCCCAGCGACCTGATCCCTGAGCTGCAGGGGCGTTTTCCGATCCGGGTGGAGCTCGGTTCGCTGTCGGTGCAGGATTTCGAGGCCATTCTGACGCAGACCCATGCTTCGCTGATCAAGCAGTACGAAGCGCTGCTGGCCACCGAAGGCGTGAAGCTGCAGTTCGAGGCCGAGGGCATCACGCGCCTGGCGCGCATTGCCTTTGATGTCAACGAGCGGACTGAAAACATCGGCGCTCGCCGTCTGGCGACGGTGATGGAGCGTCTGCTCGAAGAGATCAGCTTCGATGCCGTCAAGCTGGGCGGGCAGACCGTGGTGATCGACGCTGCCTATGTCGACCAGCGCCTGGGTTCCCTGAGCCAGAACGAAGATTTGTCTCGTTACATTCTCTAACGCTGATTGCGCTTTGTGGCGCCGTTTGCTGCAAGTGCCCGCCCTGGTTGGCGGGCACTTGCTTTTGGGCCAAGCGCCACATGTGGGCGTGTAGGAGAGCTTCTACTTTTGTAACAAAAGGCCGGAAGCTGCTCCTCGCCGGTTCTGCCAATTTTGCTAAGAGTCTGGATATAGAGGCGATTGTAAGTGCCTATCAAATAAAGAGAATTTCATAGCGGATTTTACGTGAAGTACGTTATAAGTTATTGATTTACTTGTATTTTCATTGCAAATCATTGTGGTGGAGTGTGGCGCGATCAGGAATTCCTGATACAGTGGGGAAAAGTGCAGTTTTGTGGGAAATCGTGCACTTGCTTGTCCTCCGAAACCCCAACCAGAGTCCACGCCGTGTTTCAAGGAGCTTCTTCACTCAGTCTCGATGCGAAAGGTCGGTTGTCGATACCGACCCGGCATCGTGACGCGCTGACCAAGCCCGGACCGACCCTCACGATTACCCGCCACCCCCATGGTTGCCTGATGATTTTCCCCCAGGATGAATGGGCGGTTTTCAGCGCGCGCATTGCGCAGGTGAAGATGGGTGAGCAGGTGCTCAAGCGGATTTTTCTCGGCAGTGCGATGGATGTGGAGATGGATGGAACTGGCCGTGTACTGGTCTCTCCCGAGCTGCGCGCTGCTGCCAACATCACCAAGGACGCCATCCTGATGGGGATGGGCAGCCATTTTGAATTGTGGGACAAGGCGACATACGAGAAGCAGGAGGCGGAAGCCCTGCAGAATCTGCCGCCCGATGCCCTGGATAACTTTGCATTCTGAGGTGCATGTGGAAACCAAGAACTACCTGCACACGACCGTCCTGCTGAACGAGGCCGTGGACGCCTTGTTGGAGGCCAGGGTTGCGATGGACCCGGTCTTTGTCGATGGGACTTTTGGCAGAGGCGGGCACTCCCGCCTGGTGCTGTCCAAGTTGCCGGCCGAGGGCCGGCTCATTGCTTTTGACAAGGACGTCGAAGCGATTGCCGAGGCCGGCAAGATTGCGGACGCCCGTTTTTCCATTCGCCATGAGGGCTTCAGCCACATGGCACAGCTGCCCGCCGCTTCGGTGGCAGGCGTGCTGCTGGATCTGGGGGTCAGCTCCCCGCAGATCGACAGTCCCGAGCGCGGCTTCAGTTTCCGCTTCGATGGCCCGCTCGACATGCGCATGGATACCACCCGTGGCCAGAGTGTGGCCGAGTGGCTGCAAGAGGCGGAAACACAGCAAATAGCGGAGGTGATACGTGACTTCGGTGAAGAACGGTTTGCTGGGCCCATTGCAAAGGCGATTGTTGCGCGGCGGGAGGCTGGCTCGCCAGTCGCCACCACTGCCGATCTGGCCGAGCTCGTGGCTGGCACAGTCAAGACCCGCGAGGCTGGGCAAAACCCTGCCACGCGGACATTCCAGGCTCTTCGGATTTTCATTAATGCCGAGCTTGAAGAGCTCGAGCAGGCGCTAGAGGCCAGCCTGCGCGTGCTGGCGCCCGGCGGCCGTCTGGTGGTGATCAGCTTTCACTCGCTGGAAGACCGCATCGTCAAGCAGTTCATTGCCAAGCATTCCAAAGAGGTGTTCGACCGCCGCGCACCCTTTGCCGCGCCCAAGCCGATGCTGCTCAAGGCGCTGGACCGCATCAAGCCGAGCGAGGCAGAAGTGACCGCCAATCCACGCGCCCGCAGTGCGGTGATGCGCGTGGCCGAACGCACCGAGGTGGCTGCATGACCACGCGCCGCCTGCCCGGACGATGCCACAAGGAGGCGCCGTGCTGCTGCGCCTGAACATTCTGCTGCTCATCGTGACAATCGTCAGCGCGATGGCGCTGGTGCAGTCGCAGTATGAATCGCGCAAGCTGTTCACCGAGCTTGACCGTGCGCTGGCCGAGTCGCGCCAGCTGGAGACCGACCACCAGCGGCTGCAGGTGGAAAAGCGGGCACAGGCCACGCCGCTGCGGCTGGAGCAACTGGCCCGCGAGAAATGGGGCATGCAGACGGCCACCCCTGCGGTCACTGTCTACGTGTCTGAGCCGGGCGCTGGAGCGGTGGCGCCATGAGCAAGGACATGCGCTATTCCACCAGTCCCTTGCTGGCCGAGCGCACGCCGATGTGGCGCAGCCGCTTCATCATGATCGGTCTGGCATTGGCCTTTACCGGTCTGATCGGCCGCGCCGCCTATGTCCAGGTCATCGGCAATGATTTCTTCCTGCGCCAGGGCGAGGTGCGCTTTGCCCGCACGATCGAGCTGCCGGCCAACCGGGGCCGCATTCTGGACCGCAATGGCCTGATCCTGGCCTCCAGCGTGCCTGCGGCCAGCATCTGGGCGATTCCGGAAGATGTGGACCAGCACGACCCGGCCATCAAGGGCAAGCTGGCCGAGATTGCGAAGCTAATGGGCATGCCCAAGGCGCAGTTCGATGCGAAGCTGGCGGACGAGGACAAGTCCTTTGTCTGGATCAAGCGCCAGCTTGACTGGGACATCGGGCAGAAGATCAAGGCGCTCGATGTCAAGGGCATCTACCTGCGCAAGGAATACAAGCGCCAGTATCCCGAAGGGGAATCAGCCGCCCACGTGGTGGGCTTCACCAATGTGGAAGACCAGGGCCAGGAGGGCATGGAGCTGGCCTTCAATACCGAGCTGGGCGGCAAGGCCGGTTCGCGCCGGGTGATCAAGGACCGCCTGGGCCGCATTGTCGAGGGCGTTGGTGTCGAGACACCGCCGCAAGAAGGCCAGGACATCCAGCTGTCCATCGACAGCAAGGTGCAGTTCTTCGCCTACCAGAAGCTGCGCGACCAGGTAGCGGCCTTCAAGGCCAAGGCCGGCAGCGTGGTGGTGATGGACGCCCACACGGGCGAAGTGCTGGCGCTGGCCAACTACCCCAGCTATGACCCGAACAACCGCTCGCGCCTGACCGGCGAGCAGCTGCGCAACCGCGCGATCACCGACACCTTCGAGCCCGGCTCGACCATGAAGCCCATCACCGTGGGAACGGCGCTGGAGCTGGGCCGGGTCAAGAACAACACCATCATTGACACCACGCCCGGCCGCTATGCGATCGGCGGTTTCACGATCAGCGACACCCACAACTATGGTGCGTTGACGGTGGACGGTGTGATCCAGAAATCCAGCAACGTCGGTGCGTTGAAGGTGGCGCAGAAGATGTCGGCGCAGGAGATGTGGAATGTGCACTCGGCGCTGGGCTACGGGCAAAAGCCCCAGATTGCCTTCCCCGGCGCGGCCAGTGGGCGTCTGCGTCCCTGGAAGAGCTGGAAGCCCGTCGAGCAGGCCACCATTTCCTATGGCTATGGCCTGTCGGCCTCGCTGTTCCAGATGGCGCGCTCGTACACGGTATTCTCGAACGACGGCAATGTGATTCCGGCAACCATGCTCAAGCGCAGTGGCCGCCCCGCAGGCACGCCGGTGTTCTCCAAGAAGACGGCCGAGCTGGTGCGCCACATGCTGTGGCTGGCCGCTGGCCCAGGTGGCACGGGCCAGAAGGCGCAGACGGTCGGCTACTCCATCGGCGGCAAGTCGGGCACGGCCCGCAAGCAGCAGGGCCGGGGCTATGCCGCAGGCAAGTACCGCGCCTGGTTCACCGGCATTGCGCCGATTGAGAACCCGCGCATCATCGTCGCCGTGATGGTTGATGAGCCCAGCCAGGGCAGCTTTTACGGTGGTACCGTCGCCGGCCCGGTCTTCAGTGAAGTGGTGCAGCAGACCTTGCGCCTGATGGGGGTGCAGCCCGATATGTCGGTCAAGCCGCAGATCGTGGCCAACGATGTGGAGGAGCCGCTATGAGCGCCACCACGACCGTGACCACTGTCCACAGCACCGCCGCCGCCGTTGAATGGCTGCGCGAGCGTGTGACCAGCGGCACCTTGCAAACCGACAGCCGGCAGGTGCAGGCCGGCGATGCCTTCATCGCCTGGCCGGGTGGCGTCAACGATGGCCGCGCCTATGTGGCGCAGGCCGTGCAGCGCGGCGCCGCTGCGTGCCTGGTGGAGCAGGCGGGCCTCGATCAATTTGATATGCAAGGTATGCCGGTTGCGGCCATGCCGGGTTTGAAGGCCGCCACCGGCCCGATCGCCAGCGCCTGGTTTGGCCAACCCAGCGAGCAGCTGGATGTGCTGGCCGTGACGGGTACCAATGGCAAGACCAGCATCAGCTGGTGGCTGGCCCAGGCGGTCAGCCACCTCTGCGAAGCCGGCGTGCTGCAGCACCGGGGCTGCGCCATGGTCGGCACCCTGGGTGTCGGCATACCGCCGCACCAGCTGGATGTGACCGGCATGACCACCCCCGATCCGGTGCTGCTGCAACGCGCCTTCCGCGGCTTTGCCGATGCCGGCTACGGCGCTTGCGCGATCGAGGCCTCGTCCATTGGCATTGCCGAGCACCGCCTGGCGGGCGCCCGCATCCGGTTGGCCATCTTCACCAATTTCACCCAGGACCACCTGGACTACCACGGCAGCATGGATGCCTATTGGGCCGCCAAGGAGGCGCTGTTCCACTGGTCGGGCCTGCAATCGGCCGTGGTCAACCTGGACGACGCCCGGGGCGCGGCGCTGGCGGCCTCGTTGGCCGGTGGCGCGCTGGATCTGTGGACTGTCTCGGTGGATAACCCCACCCAGGCCCGTCTGTCTGCCCGGTCCATCCGCGCGGGCGACCGTGGCCTGGTGTTCGACATCGTAGAGGCCGGCGCCGAAGGTGCTGCCGTGACCCTGCACAGCCAGGTGATTGGCCAGTACAACGTGCTCAACCTGCTGCAGGTGATGGCCAGCCTGCGGGTGCTGGGAGCGAGCTTGGAGCAGGCTGCGCAGGCCTGCGCGGTGCTGGCGGCAGTGCCGGGCCGCATGGAGCAGGTCGGCCAGCCCGGTGCGCCGCTGGTGGCCATCGACTATGCCCACACCCCCGATGCACTGGACAAGGCCTTGCAGGCGCTGCGCCCGCTGGCTGCGCAGCGCGGCGGACGGCTGTGGTGTGTGTTTGGCTGTGGTGGCAACCGCGATGCCGGCAAGCGCCCGCTGATGGGCCGCATTGCCCAGGCAGGTGCAGACGAGGTGGTCGTGACCAGCGACAACCCGCGCGGTGAGCAGCCCCAGGCCATCATTGACGACATTCTGCGCGGCATGACGCCCGATGCGCATTGGCATGTCCAGGCCGACCGGGCAGCCGCCATCGATGAGGTGGTGCTGCGCGCGGCCAGCCAGGATGTGGTTTTGCTGGCCGGCAAGGGCCATGAGGATTACCAGGAAGTGGCCGGCGTGAAGCTGCCCTTTCTCGATGCCGCGCAGGCCCGTGCTGCGTTGGCCAAGCGGAAAGAACCCCTATGAGCATGATGACCCTGCAGCAGGCGCTGGGCTTCATTGAGCCCCTTGTTCCCCAGGCCCGCCTGGTGGGCGATGGTGCCGTGCCGCTGCTGCGCGTGCACTCGGACTCGCGCAGCCTGCAGGCGGGCGATTTGTTTGTGGCGCTCAAAGGCGAGCGCTTTGATGCCAACCAGTTTCTGGCCCAGGCCCAAGCGGCCGGCGCAGCGGCTGCGCTGTGCCATGCCGACCCTGCCGACGCAGGCCTGCCCGGCATTGTGGTGCCCGACACCTTGGCCGCGCTGGGGGCGTTGGCCACCGGCTGGCGTGCCCAGTTTGCGCTGCCGCTGATCGCAGTGACCGGCAGCAACGGCAAGACCACGGTGACCCAGATGCTGGCGTCCATCCTGCGCGCCCACGCCGGCGATGCCGCCTGGGCCACGCGTGGCAACCTGAACAACGAGATTGGCGTGCCGCTGACCCTGCTGGGCCTGACGGCTGCGCACCGCGCTGCGGTGGTGGAGCTGGGCATGAACCACCCTGGCGAAATCGCCGTGCTCGCCGCGATGGCGCAGCCCCGGGTGGCCCTGGTCAACAATGCGCAGCGCGAGCACCAGGAGTTCATGCACACGGTGCAAGCCGTGGCCCGTGAAAACGGCAGCGTGCTGGCCGCGCTGCCGGCCGATGGCGTGGCCGTGTTCCCTGCCGGCGATGTCTATACCCCGCTGTGGCAGGAACTGGCAGCGGGCCGGGCGACCTGTTTGTTCGGCGAACAGGCCGATGGTGCCCAGGCCTATGCCAGCGATGTGCTGTGGCGTGATGGCGCCTGGCAGCTGCAGCTGCACCTGCCCGATGGCGCAGCGCCGGTGGTGCTGCAGATTGCCGGCCGCCACAACGTGCGCAATGCGCTGGCAGCGGCCGCCTCGGCCCATGCTGCCGGTGTGCCGCTGGCGGCCATTGCCCGGGGCCTGTCGGCGTTCGAGCCGGTCAAGGGCCGCTCGCGTGCGCTGGCGATACCCGTCGCGGGCCGCAGCCTGACGGTGGTCGATGACAGCTACAACGCCAACCCGGATTCGGTCAAGGCCGCGATCGAGGTGCTGGCCGAGCTGCCCGCAGCCCGGCTGCTGGTGCTGGGCGACATGGGTGAGGTGGGCGACCAAGGACCCCAGTTCCATGCCGAAGCCGGCGCGCTCGCCCGCGAGCAAGGCATTACGCAGTTGTTTACGCTGGGCGCCCAAAGCCAGTCGGCCGCCGAGGCCTTTGGCGATGGCGCTCAGCATTTCGAGAGCATGCCTGCGTTGCAGGATGCGGTGTGCAAATTGATGCCTCAATGGGGCAGTGTGTTGGTCAAAGGTTCGCGGTTCATGAAGATGGAGCAAGTGGTGCAGGCGATGCAGTCGTGCGCAGACAAGGGGCCCTGCGCCCGTGAGGGGGCCGCATGCTGATTGTGCTCGCCAGCTGGTTGCAAAGCCTGTCGCCCGAATTCGGCTTTCTGCGCGTCTTCCAGTACCTGACCTTCCGCGCCGTGATGGCGGCGATGACGGCGCTGGTGATCGGCCTGGTGGCAGGTCCCCGCGTCATCCGTACCTTGTCGGCGCTGAAGATCGGCCAGCCCATCCGGGGCTATGCGATGCAAAGCCATTTGAGCAAGAGCGGCACCCCGACGATGGGCGGCGTGCTGATCCTGCTGGCGATCACGATCTCGACGGTGCTGTGGTTTGACCTGTCCAACCGCTTTGTCTGGATCGTGCTGATTGTGACCTGGGGCTTTGGTGCGATTGGCTGGGTGGATGACTGGCGCAAGGTGGTCAACAAGGACCCCGAAGGCATGCGCTCGCGCGAAAAGTATTTCTGGCAGTCGGTGCTGGGTCTGGCTGCAGCGCTGGCCCTCGTCTTCTGCATCTCGGAGAACACCAATGCCGAGGTCTGGAGCCTGTTCGTCAGCTGGGTGCAATCGGGCTTCTCGCTGGATCTGCCACCCAATGCCGGCCTGATGGTGCCCTTCTTCAAGCAGGTGAACTACCCGCTGGGCGTGCTGGGCTTTGTGATCCTGACCTACCTGGTCATCGTCGGTGCCAGCAATGCAGTCAACCTGACCGATGGGCTCGACGGTCTGGCCATCATGCCGGTGGTCATGGTCGGCTCGGCACTGGGCGTGTTCGCCTATGTGACCGGCAGCGTCAATTTCTCGCGCTATCTGTTGTTCCCGCACATTGGCGGCACCGGTGAGTTGCTGGTGTTTTGTTGCGCGATGACCGGCGCGGGCCTGGCCTTCCTGTGGTTCAACACCCACCCGGCCCAGGTCTTCATGGGCGATGTGGGCGCGCTGGCCTTGGGCGGCGCGCTGGGCACGATTGCCGTGATCGTCCGGCAAGAGATTGTGCTGGCCATCATGGGCGGCATCTTTGTGGCCGAGGCCGTGTCCGTGATGATGCAGGTGGTCTGGTTCAAGTACACGAAGAAGCGCTATGGCGAAGGCCGCCGCTTGTTGAAGATGGCCCCATTGCACCACCACTTCGAAAAGAGCGGCTGGCGCGAGACCCAGGTCGTTGTGCGTTTCTGGATCATCACGATGCTGCTGTGTCTGATCGGTCTGTCTACCCTGAAGCTGCGGTGAGCACCATGTCAACCGAGCACCTCCACCCCCTTGATCCCTCGGCAGAGGCCGCGGCTGCGCCATTGACGCCGGCAGTGGCGCCGGTGGCTGCGGCAGGCGTGGCCCAGCCTGACGGGCTGCAGCCTGAAGCGGCAGCACCTGGCGCCGATGCACCACCGCTGGAGCAGCCTTTGCCGGCGGATGGCATGCCGGTGGAGGCTGCTGCAGATGAGTCAGCCGCTGTCGCCACCGATGCTGCAGATGCTGCAGCGGCCCCGGCTGCCGAAGCGCCGGCGGTGGATATGGCGCCGGTTCCCGATGTGTCGACCTTGACGGCCGCCAAGGACGCGGCCGCCTTTGTGGCGCAGATTTTTGCCGATCCTGGCGTGTCCGATGCGGCCAGCAGTGAAGTGACCGCCGTGGATATACAGCCGCAGGAGGCCGAGGTGGTTTATGCCCCGGTGCCTGCGCAGTGGCCGCAGGGGCAGGAGCATGCGCTGCAAGGACAGCATGTGCTGGTGCTGGGCCTGGGTACTTCCGGTCTGGCGATGGCGCGCTGGTGTGCGCGCTGCGGCGCCCAGGTGACGGTGGCCGATACGCGCGAGGCTCCGCCCCAGTTGGCACAGCTGCGCAGCGAGCTGCCCGATGTGCGCTTTGTCGCGGGCGCTTTGACCGCCGCGCTGGTCGATGGCCAGCCGGTGCGCGTGGTCTACCGCTCGCCCGGCCTGAGCCCCGAGACGGTGGCGCCTGTCGTCGATGCGGCGCGCGCCATTGGCTTGCCGGTCAGCGGTGAGCTGGATCTGTTCAGCCTGGCCCTGCAGTCGCTGGCCCAGGCGCATGGCTATGTGCCCAAGGTGCTGGCGATCACGGGGACCAATGGCAAGACCACGGTGACCTCGTTGACGGGACAGCTGCTGGCCCATGCCGGCATGTCCACCGCTGTGGCCGGCAATATCGGCCCCAGCCTGCTTGACACGCTGTCGCAGCACATCGATGCGCAAAGCCTGCCGCAGGCCTGGGTGCTGGAGCTGTCCAGCTTCCAGCTCGAAGATGCGCATGCTTTCAACCCGACGGCAGCGACGGTACTCAACCTCAGCCAGGACCACCTGGACTGGCATGGCAGCATGGCGGCCTATGCGGGTGCCAAGGCCAAGATTTTCGGCAGCGATGCGCTGATGGTGCTCAACCGCGACGACCCGGCCGTGATGGCCATGCTGCCGCCACCGGTGCGCATCAAGCTGCAGCGCCCCCAACTGCGCCCGCACATCAGCTTTGGGCTGGATCTGCCCACCCAGCCAGGCGACTATGGTCTGGAAGTGGTCAACGGCATGGCCTGGCTGGTGCGTGCACAGGACGATGGCAACAGTGCCAGCAACAAGCGCAACCAGACGGCAGCGGACGATGTGTTCCTGCAGCGGCTGATGCCTGCTGACGCGCTGCGCATCCGGGGCCGCCACAACGCGATGAATGCGCTGGCTGCGCTGGCGCTGGGCCATGCCGCAGGCGCTGGTTTTGCGCCGATGCTGTTTGGCCTGCGCGAATACCGGGGCGAGCGCCACCGGGTCGAGCCCATCGGCATCGTCAGCGATGTGGAATATTTTGACGACAGCAAGGGCACCAATGTGGGTGCCACCGTGGCCGCGTTGATGGGCCTGGGTGCCGAGCGCCGCATCGTGCTGATCCTGGGCGGCGAGGGCAAGGGCCAGGATTTCTCGCCACTGGCCGCGCCTGTGCTGCGCTATGCGCGCGCCGTGGTGCTGATCGGCCGCGATGCGCCGCTGATCGAGGCTGCACTGGCCGATACTGGTGTGCCCCTGCTGCACGCGCCCAGCATGGACGAAGCCGTGCTGCTGGCCAGCCAGAAGGCCGTCGCCGGCGACGCGGTGCTGATGTCGCCCGCCTGCGCCAGCTTTGACATGTTCCAAAACTACGGCCACCGCGCCGAGGTGTTTTGCCAGGCCGTGGCGGCGCTGGCCGAAGAGCGCGGCACCAGTCTGGAGGTGCAGCCATGAGCACCGAGACCGGACTGCGCGGCAGGTTTTCGGGCTGGTTCAAACCGGCCGGGGAAAAGCCTGTCGATATTTTGCCGGTGCGTGTCGGCGGCAATGAATACCGCCAGACCCCATCGAACACGACCAATATCTTTGGCGCCGACCAGGTACTGATCTGGCTGGTGGTGGCCATCCTGTCCTGGGGCATCGTCATGGTGTTCTCGGCCTCGATCGCGATGCCGGACAACCCGCGCTTTGGCAAGATTGCCCATTACTACTTCTTCCAGCGCCACCTGATGAGCGTGGGCCTGGGCTTTGTCGCAGCGGTGCTCACTTTCCAGATTCCGATGAAGGTCTGGGAGCACTGGGCGCCCTGGCTGTTCATTGCGTCGATCCTGTTGCTGATTGCGGTGCTGATTCCGCATGTGGGCACGGTGGTCAATGGCGCGCGCCGCTGGCTGTCGCTGGGCATCATGAACTTCCAGCCGTCCGAGCTGGCCAAGATCGCGGTGATCATGTATGCCGCCGATTACATGGTGCGCAAGATGGAGGTCAAGGAGCGCTTCTTCCGCGCCGTGCTGCCGATGGGGCTGGCCGTGGGCATTGTCGGTGCGCTGCTGCTGGCCGAGCCCGACATGGGCGCCTTCATGGTGATCGCCGTGATCGCCATGGGCATCCTGTTCCTGGGTGGCGTCAACGCCCGCATGTTCTTCCTGATTGCGCTGGTGCTGGTGGCCGCCTTTGCGCTGATCGTGATGACCTCGGAATGGCGGCGCGAACGTATCTTTGCCTACCTCGACCCCTGGAGCGAAAAGCATGCGCTGGGCAAGGGCTACCAGCTCTCGCATTCGCTGATTGCCATTGGCCGGGGCGAGATCTTTGGCGTGGGCTTGGGTGGCAGCGTCGAGAAGCTGCACTGGCTGCCCGAAGCCCATACCGACTTCCTGCTGGCCGTGATCGGCGAAGAGCTGGGCCTGGTCGGCATCATTGCGCTGCTGGGTCTGTTCTTCTTCATGATCCGCCGCATCGTGGAAATCGGCCGCCAGGCGATCCGCATGGACCGCATTTTCTCCGGCCTGGTGGCGCAAGGCATTGCGATCTGGCTGGGATTCCAGACCTTCATCAATGCCGGTGTGAACCTGGGCGCCTTGCCCACCAAGGGACTGACCTTGCCGCTGATGAGTTTCGGCGGGTCGGCGATTCTGATGAACCTGGTGGCGATTGCCATCGTGCTGCGCATCGACTGCGAAAACAAGGCCATGGGTGCCGGGGGGGCGCGATCATGAGCGGCAAGACGGCACTGATCATGGCGGGCGGCACCGGCGGCCATATCTTTCCCGGCCTGGCCGTGGCCCAGGAGCTGCGCAGCCGAGGCTGGACCGTCCACTGGCTGGGCGCGCCCGACAGCATGGAAGAGCGCCTCGTGCCGCCCCAGGGCTTTGCACTGGAGCGGGTGGCGTTCTCGGGCGTGCGCGGCAAGGGCCTGCGCTCCCTCGCCGGCATGCCGCTGCGCCTCTTGAAGGCATTGCAGCAGGCGCGCGCCGTGCTGCGCAAGGTCCGTCCCGATGTGGTTGTGGGCATGGGCGGCTATATCACCGTGCCAGGCGGCCTGGCGGCCAGGCTGGCCGGTGTGCCGATCGTGCTGCATGAGCAGAACTCGGTGCCCGGCATGGCCAACAAGCTGCTGGCCCGCATGGCCCAGCGGGTGTTCAGCGCCTTCCCGAATACGATTGCCGGCGGCCAGTGGGTGGGCAATCCGCTGCGCGCCGAGTTCCTGCAGCAGCCCGAACCTGCACAGCGCTTTGCCGGCCGCAGCGGCCCGCTGCAGCTGCTGGTGGTGGGCGGCAGCCTGGGTGCCAAGGCCTTGAACGAGGTGGTGCCCCAGGCGCTGGCGCTGATGGCGCCCGAGACCCGCCCGGTGGTCACCCACCAAAGCGGCGCCAAGCAGATCGATGCGCTGCAGGCCAACTATGCGGCCGCTGGCGTGCAAGCCAGCCTGACCCCTTTCATCGACGACGCAGCCAAGGCCTATGCGGATGCCGATGTCATCGTCTGCCGCGCAGGCGCCAGCACGGTGACCGAGCTGGCCGCCGTGGGCGCTGCGGCGGTGTTTGTGCCGTTTCCCGCGGCGGTCGATGACCACCAGACGGCCAATGCGCGCTTTTTGGTGGATGCCGGCGCCGGCTGGTTGGTGCAACAAAGCGTTCTGACCCCGGAAAACCTGGCTCAGATGCTAGAGAATATGCAGCGGACGGGCCTGGTGGACATGGCCCAAAAGGCGAAGAAAATGCAGAAATTGGAAGCCGCCCAGGTGGTGGCGGATGCCTGCGCGGAGGTGGCACGATGAAACACGCCATCCAGCGCATTCATTTTGTAGGTATTGGCGGTGCAGGCATGAGCGGCATTGCCGAAGTGCTGCACAACCTGGGCTATGCCGTCTCGGGCTCGGACCTGTCGGACAGCAGCACCATGGCGCATCTGCGCGATGCGGGCATCACCACCTTTGTGGGCCACGATGCGGCGCATATCGCCGGTGCCCAGGCGGTGGTGACATCGACGGCCGTGCAGGCCGACAACCCCGAAGTCGTGGCCGCGCGAGCCATGGGGATTCCGGTGGTGCCGCGCGCGCTGATGCTGGCCGAGCTGATGCGCCTGCGCAAGGGCATCGCGATTGCCGGCACCCATGGCAAGACGACGACCACCAGCCTGGTGACCAGCGTGCTGGCCGAGGCCGGCCTGGACCCGACCTTTGTCATTGGCGGCAAGCTCAACAGCGCCGGCGCCAATGCGCGCCTGGGCAGTGGCGAGTACATCGTGGTTGAGGCCGATGAGTCCGATGCCTCGTTCCTGAACCTGCTGCCGGTGATGGCCGTGGTCACGAACATCGATGCCGACCACATGGACACCTATGGCCATGACTTTGGCCGGCTTAAGACGGCCTTTGTCGATTTTCTCAACCGCATGCCCTTTTATGGCAATGCCGTGGTCTGCATCGACAGCCCGGCCGTCGGCGACATCATCGAGCGCGTGGCCTGCAAGGTCACGACCTATGGCCTGGGCGAAAACGCCCAGATCCGCGCCGTGAACCTGCAGGCCGACAACGGCCAGATGCGCTTTACCGTGCAGCGCCGCCTGGCCCAGCCCTTGCCCGATCTGGAGGTGGTGCTGAACCTGCCTGGCGAGCACAACGTGCTCAATGCACTGTCGGTGGTCGGGGTGGCCGCTGCCATCGGCATTGATGACGCGGCCCTGCAGCGGGCGCTGCAAGGCTTCAAGGGCGTGGGACGCCGTTTTCAGCGTTATGGCCAGGCCCGGCTGCCCCATGGCGGCGAGTTCACGGTTATTGACGATTACGGCCATCACCCTGTCGAAATGGCTGCCACCATTGCGGCCGCGCGCGGCGCGTTTCCGGGGCGCCGGCTGGTGCTGGCCTTCCAGCCGCACCGCTACACCCGCACGCGGGATTGTTTTGAGGACTTTGTCCAGGTGCTGGGCGGCGCCGATGCGGTGCTGCTGGCCGAGGTCTATGCCGCCGGTGAAACACCGATCGTGGCAGCCGACAGCCGTGCGCTGGCACGCGCGGTGCGTGTGGCTGGCAAGGTGGAGCCGGTGTTTGTCGAGCAGATCAGCAGCCTGCCCCAGCAGATTCTGGACCAGGCGCAGGACGGCGATGTGCTGCTGTGCATGGGCGCGGGATCGATTGGTGCGGTGGCTGCCAAGGTGATGGCATTGGCCGATGGGCAAGAGCGTGTAGCGCCGCAAGGGAGCGCGGTATGAGTGAAACCATGAACAATATTGATGTGAAGGCCTTGGGCAAGGTCGCGGTGCTGATGGGCGGGAGCTCGGCAGAGCGCGAGGTGTCGCTGATGTCCGGCAAGGGCGTGCTGGCTGCGCTGCAGTCCAAGGGCGTGGACGCGCATGCGTTTGACCCGTCGCAGCAGGATTTGGGCGAGCTGCGCAAGCAAGGCTTTGCGCGCTGCTTCATCGCGCTGCATGGCCGCCATGGCGAAGACGGCACGGTGCAAGGCGCGCTGGAGCTGCTGGGCATTCCCTACACCGGCCCTGGCGTGATGGCCTCGAGCATCGCGATGGACAAGATCATGACCAAGCGCATCTGGCGCTTTGAAGGCCTGTCCACCCCCGAGTGGCGCATGGCCGCCAGCGAGCAGGACACGCGCGATGCGCTGGCCGCGCTCGGCGCGCCGATGATCGTCAAGCCCGCACGCGAGGGCTCGACGATTGGTCTGTCCAAGGTCAGCAGCCCTGAAGAATGCGCCCAGGCCTATGCGCTGGCCTCCCGCTATGACCCCGAAGTCCTGTGCGAGCAGTTCATCGAGGGCATGGAAACGACGTGCGCGGTGCTGGGCCAGGGCCGCAGCGCCAAGGCGCTGCCGGTGATCAAGATCGTCGCGCCGGACGGCAATTACGACTACCAGAACAAGTATTTCACCGACACCACCCAGTACTTCTGCCCCAGCGGGCTGCCTGCAGAGATGGAGGCGGCGATCCGCGACCTGGCGGAAAAGGCGTTCCGCACCCTGGGCTGCCGGGGCTGGTCGCGTGCCGATGTGATGGTGCGCTCCTCGGACCAGCAGCTGTTCCTGCTGGAGATCAATACCTCGCCGGGCATGACCAGCCATTCGCTGGTGCCGATGGCCGCCCGTGCCACCGGCATGAGCTACGAAGACCTGTGCTTGCACCTGGTGGCCCATGCATCGACCGATGCGGCCCAAGGCGCGGAGCTGTAAGACAAGGAGATGCGATCCATGGAGCAGACCATGCCAGTCCCCTTCGACGTCAAGCTGATGAACATGCTGGCCACGGCATTGTTCCTCGGCTGCGGCGCGTTGCTGGTGCTGGCAGGGGTGCGCTGGGCCATCCACCATCCGGCGCTGAGCATTGCACGCATCGTGGTGCAGGGCGAGATGGAGCACAACAGCGCGGTGTCGCTGCAGGCCAATGTGATGCCATCGCTCAAGGGCAACTTCTTCACGATGGACCTGGATGAGACACGCCGCATCTTCGAGCAGGCGCCCTGGGTGCGCCAGGCGCGGATCAAGCGCGAGTTTCCGAGCACCTTGGCGGTGACGATCACCGAGCAGGACGCGGCCGCGATCTGGGGCGCCGAAGGCGAGTCCCGCCTGCTCAACAGCGAAGGCCAGATGTTCGAGGGCGATTCCACCGACCCGGATCTGCTGCATCTGCCGCACTTGTCGGGCCCGGCAGGCCGCTCGCAAGAGGTGCTGGCCATGTTCCGGGCGCTGGCGCCGATCTACGCCAAGCTGGACAACGCGCTGGTGGCGCTGGCGGAGTCGAACAGCGGCAGCTGGAAGGCCACCTTGCAGTCCGGCGCGGTCATCGAGATGGGCCAGGGCCGGGAGGAGGTCCTGAGCGAGCGGGTACGTAAATTTGTTGAATCTTTGCCTGAAGTCACCGGTACCTACAGGCGCAGCGTGGCATCGCTGACGTCGGCGGATCTGCGCCATGCCGGGGGCTATGCGGTACGCATGCAGGGGGTGACCACGGGTACCCCGACATCGGGCCGGGCGCCAGTCAAAAAATAGAACACAGAGATGCGAAACATGAACCATACCAATCACTTGATCAGCGAGGGCAACTGACTATGGCGCGAGATAGCAAAGACGTGGTAGTCGGCCTGGACATCGGCACCGCCAAGATCATGGTGGTCGTCGCCGAGGTGCTGGGCAATGGCGAGCTCAAGCTGGCCGGGCTGGGCGTTGCGCCCAGCAACGGGCTCAAGCGCGGTGTGGTGGTGAACATCGATGCCACGGTGCAGAGCATCCAGCAGGCGCTCAAGGAGGCCGAGCTGATGGCCGACCTGAACATCCAGCGGGTCTACACCGGCATCACCGGCAGCCATATCCGTGGCATCAATTCCAGCGGCATGGTGGCCGTCAAGGACAAGGAAGTCTCGGCCGCCGATGTGGCACGCGTGCTGGACACCGCCAAGGCGATCAACATCCCTTCGGACCAGCGCCTGCTGCTGGTGGAGCCGCAGGAGTTCGCGATCGACGGCCAGGATGTGCGCGAGCCCATCGGCATGAGCGGCCTGCGCCTGGAGTCCAAGATCCACATCGTGACCGGCGCGCAGAGCGCAGCCGAGAACATCATCAAATGCGTACGCCGCTGCGGCCTGGAGGTGGAGCAGCTGCTGCTCAACCCGCTGGCCTCCAGCCAGGCGGTGCTGACCGATGACGAGCGCGAACTGGGTGTGGCCGTGGTCGATATCGGCGCGGGCACCACCGATGTGTCGATCTTCACCGGTGGCGCGATCCGCCATACGGCGGTGATCCCGATTGCCGGTGACCTGATCACCAGCGACATCGCGATGGCGCTGCGCACGCCGACCAAGGATGCCGAGGACATCAAGGTCGAGAGCGGCTGCGCCAAGCAGCTGCTGGCCGATCCCGATACGCAGGTGGATGTGCCCGGTCTGGGTGACCGGGGCCCGCGCCTGTTGAGCAAGCAGGCGCTGGCGGGCGTGATCGAGCCGCGCGTCGAAGAAATTTTCTCGCTGGTGCAGCAAGTCATCCGCGAGTCTGGTTATGAGGAGGTGCTGTCGTCGGGCATTGTGCTCACCGGCGGCAGCGCGGTGATGCCGGGCATGGTCGAGCTGGGGGAAGACATCTTCCTCAAGCCGGTGCGGCGCGGCATTCCGAAGTATTCCGGCACCCTGGCCGAGATGGTGGCGCAGCCCCGTGCTGCCACCGTCATGGGCCTGCTGGAAGAGGCCCGCATGGCCCGCATGCGTGGCTACAAGGTGGCCCAGAAGTCCGGTTCGGTGAAATCGGCATTTGGGCGTTTGAAGGACTTTATTGTGGGGAACTTTTAACCATGCATGACACCACTTGTTGGCTGGCGCAAAGCAGCCCTTCAAGGCTCAAAGGGTATGACCCTTGGAGACCTAAAGGGCCACCAAGCAACCAATGTTCATTAAAGAGTGAATTATTCGTAACCCATTTTTCTCATGTTGACGCGAGAGCGAGAGGAGCAGGCAATGACCATCGAAATGTATGAAGGCAACACATTCAACCAAGGCACCCAGATCAAGGTGATCGGCGTCGGTGGCGGTGGCGGCAATGCGGTCGAGCACATGATCGCCAACAGCGTGCAAGGTGTCGAATTCATTTCGGCCAACACCGATGCGCAAGCGCTGGAGCGTTGCCATGCCCACCGCGTGATCCAGCTGGGTGAAACCGGCCTGGGCGCGGGCAGCAAGCCTGAGAACGGCCGCGAGGCTGCCGAATCCGCGATCGAAGACATCCGCGCTGCGATCGTGGGCTCGCACATGCTGTTCATCACTGCCGGCATGGGGGGTGGCACCGGCACCGGCGCTGCGCCGGTGATCGCTCGCGTGGCCAAGGAGATGGGCATCCTGACCGTGGGCGTGGTGACCAAGCCTTTCGAATGGGAAGGCAAGCGCCGCATGTCCAATGCCGATGGCGGCCTGAGCGAGCTCGAGGCCAATGTCGACTCGCTGATCGTGGTGCTCAACGAAAAGCTGCTCGATGTGCTGGGCGATGACATCACCCAGGACCAGGCCTTTGCGCATGCCAACGATGTGCTGAAGAACGCCGTGGGCGGCATCTCCGAGATCATCAACGACCACGGCTACATCAACGTCGACTTTGCCGACGTGAAGACCGTGATGAGCGAGCCCGGCAAGGCGATGATGGGTACGGCAACGGCCAGCGGCCCGGACCGTGCACGCATCGCGGCGGAACAAGCCGTTGCCTGCCCGCTGCTGGAAGGCATCGATCTGTCGGGTGCCAAGGGCATCCTGGTGCTGGTGACCGCGACCAAGGGCAGCCTGAAGCTGGCCGAATCGCGCCAGGCGATGAGCACCATCAATGCCTACGCCTCGCCAGAGTCGCACGTGATCTTCGGCGCGGCTTACGACGAGACGCTGGGCGACGAGATCCGCGTGACCGTGCTGGCCACTGGCCTGTCGCGTCCCGTGGCCAAGCGCCAGCCGATCTCGGTGATCCAGGGCAGCGCCGGTCTGCGTACCGGTACCGACGATATCGCCTACACGCCCCAGTCGGTCAACAGCCCCGTCTCGGGCCTGGGTGTGCAAAATGCGGTGCCGATGGGGAATGCCTTTGCCAACGACTTTGCCGACAAGAAGACCCCATCGGTCTGGCGCACGGGCCGCAATGCGGCTTCGGCCCGCGTCGATGCGATGTCGTCGAGCGGCATGGAAGACCTGGAGATCCCTGCGTTCCTGCGCAAGCAGGCGGATTGATTGCCTTGCAGGGCTTTTGCAAAAGCCGGTCCAGACCTTGAGATGGACCGGCTTTGAATACGACGCGCTGAAACCTTTCGGGGGTTCAGCGCGTTGTTATTTAAAACCTGTTTAAAGTCTTCTCGCGCCGCGACAGTGTTTGAACAGGTTCTTATAGGGCTGCGTGGTTGTTCGCTGTCCGCCGCCTGCCGTGGCAGTTACTGCATGGGCGGCGTTGTGCACAGATTGGCCGACAAGGCAAGTGTTTGTCCTACAAGGCTTGCGCTATCTGGGTGATTGACATATTTACGCGTCCCGAGTGGACGTACGGCGTAAAATCAACAAGTTATGCTCCAGCAACGAACCATCAAGTCTTTAACCCGTGCCGTCGGCGTGGGCCTGCACAGCGGCCAGCGGGTCGAGCTCACCCTGCGCCCGGCCCAGCCCAATACGGGCATTGTGTTTCGCCGGGTCGACCTGCCCGAGCCGGTGGATATCCCGGTCAACGCCGAAGCGGTGGTGGACACCCGTATGGCTTCGACCCTGGGCAAGGGCGATGTGCGCATCCATACGGTCGAGCATGTGATGTCGGCCTGCGCCGGCCTGGGCATCGACAACCTCTATATCGACGTGACGGCCGAGGAGATCCCGATCCTCGACGGCTCGTCCGCCTCCTTTGTGTTTTTGCTGCAGAGCGCTGGCATTGAGCTGCAGAATGCGGCCAAGCGCTTTTTGCGGCTGACCAAGCCGGTCGAGATCCGCCAGGGCGAGGGCGCTGCCGAAAAGTGGGCGCGCCTGGACCCCTACCATGGCTACAAGCTGCGCTTCGAGATTGATTTCTCGCACCCGGCGGTGGATTCCACCGGCCAGACCTATGAGTTCGACCTGGGCATCGGCAACTACAGCCGCGATATCGCCCGGGCCCGCACCTTCGGTTTTACCAAGGATGTGGAGATGCTGCGCTCCAACGGTCTGGCGCTGGGCGGTGGCCTGGACAATGCCATCGTGATGGACGATTACAAGGTGCTCAACAGCGACGGCTTGCGCTATGACGACGAGTTCGTCAAACACAAGATCCTCGATGCCATTGGTGACCTGTACATCGTGGGCTATCCCTTGCTGGCCGCCTACAGCGCGTTCCGCTCGGGCCATGGCCTCAACAACCTGCTGCTGCGCGAGCTGATGCAGCGCCAGGATGCCTGGGACATCGTCACCTTCGACCATGTGCGTGAAGCCCCGCAGGGCTTCGCCCAGTCTGCGCTGGCCTGGTAAGGCGGCTGGCACCGATGCTGCTGTTCCGCTGGGTCTTCATGCTGCTGGTGCTGCTGGCGGCCCTCAGCTTTTGCTTTTACCTGGGCACGGGCCAGCGCCGCTACCGGCAGTGGTCGCTGCTGCTGATCAAATGGACCGTCGTCGCGGGCCTGGCCTTCTTTGCTGTGCTCTTTGTGGGCCGCATGGTCTGAGGCCGCAGGCCGTTTTTTGCAGGTGCGCGACAGGTAAAGTGCGGTAAACCCCGGGCGGCAGCAGGCGCGTGCATTCCCGCCCCAGCCCTCTGCCCATGCGGTTTTCCCATCCTCCCCAACTTTACAAAGGGCGCCGGCGGTGCCTGTGCGCCCTCGGCGGGTAAACGGTGGCGCGCTGAAGGGCGTTAAACCTCCATGGGGGCACCTTGCCGCTCGCACCAGCCACTGCTGGTTCACCTGAAAGGATTCCGTCATGATCAACCACCAAAGCCGTTTCAGCCGCCTGGCAGGCCTGGGCAGCCTGGCCCTGGCATTGGCCGGTGCGCTGGCCTTCAGTGCGCCCGTACAGGCCCAGCCTGATGGCCGCCATGGTGACCGCCATTACCAGCGCGATGACCGCCGTGGCCACGGCGATCACCGCCGCTGGGAGCGCGAACGGGAGCGGGACCGCCGCTACCATGAGCAGCGCCGGGACTACCGCCATGACCACCGTCCGCCTCCCCGCGTCGTGGTCGTTCCAGACCGTGGCCGTGGCGTAGGTCCGCGCAACGACTGGTACCGCGGCGGCTATGTGCCAGCTCCGTACCGGGGCTATAGCTATGTCGTCGGTGACTGGCGCGGCCACCGCCTCAGTGCACCACCCCGTGGCTACCAATGGATCCAGTATGGCGGTGACTACCTGCTGATCGCCATTGGCACCGGGTTGATCGCCAATATTGTCATCAATGGTTATTGAGGCGCTGCGAAGTCGCGATAATTGAGGGTTTGCATGGCGCCATCAACGAACCTTTAGAGGGCGCCTTACTCCAAAGCTTACTTTGGTGGTTGCACCTTATGCCGAGCGCTGCTTCACGGAGCGCACGGATCCACGCATAAGGAGCCTGTAGCCGGCCAGACCTGTGCACGCTAGCGATGCACAGGTTTTTTTTTGCCTGCGCGCTGCGGGCGGTGAGGGTTGCCGGGCCGCTCTGGCTGGGGCCGTCTCCGCTAGTAGCTGCGCCCGGCCTTGTACATCGCGTGCTGGCGGCGCTGCAGGGGGCTGGCCTCGGCCACGCGCGCCATCGCCAGACCGGCATGGGCGTGGGTAATGGCCAGGCCCAGCGCATCGGCCGCATCGGTGCCGGGCAGGCCCGGCAGCTGCAGCAGGCGGCGCACCATCTCCTGGATCTGGTTCTTGGCGGCACGACCATGGCCGACCACGGCCTTTTTCATCTGCAGCGCCGTGTACTCGGCAACCGGCAGGTTTTGCGACACCAGCGCCGTCAGCGCGCAGCCCCGGGCCTGGCCCAGCAGCAGGGTTGATTGGGGATTGACATTGACGAACACGATTTCCACCGAGGCCATGTCCGGGTGGTAGCGCTGGCTGACTTCGCAGATACCGTCAAAGATCATCTTCAAGCGGCCGGGCAGGTCGCCCAGGTTCAGCGTGGTGGTGCGGATGGTGCCGCTGGCCACATAGGACAGGCGCTGGCCATCGACGTCGATGACGCCAAAGCCGGTGGTCTGCAGGCCAGGATCGATACCGAGGATTCTCATGCGGTTCAAAAGGGGTAGCGAAGGTGTCGCCGGTCAGGGGAGCTCAGCATAGCGCATGCGTGCAGCAATGGTGGCGGTGCGGCGGTTCAGGTAGGCGGAGTTGGGGTTCTTGTCCGCGCCCTTGGGGTTGGGCAGCATGACGGCCAGGCGCGCTGCCTCGTAAGCATTCAACTGGGCGGCCGATTTGCCAAAGTAGCGCTGCGCAGCGGCCTCGGCGCCAAAGATGCCATCGCCCCATTCGGCATGGTTCAGGTACAGCTCCAGAATGCGCTGCTTGGTCAGCAGGAACTCCAGGCTGTAGGTCAGCAGCAGCTCCTGGCCTTTGCGCAGCAGGCTGCGCTCGGACGACAGCAGCAGGTTCTTGGCCAGCTGCTGGGTGATGGTGGAGCCGCCCATGATCTTGACCGGCGGGCCCGCTTGCACCGAGCTCGGGTCAAAAGCCTCACCGCGCCGCTCAGCCTGGGCCTGGGCGCGTGCCACCGCTTTTTCCTGGCGCTGCTCGGCACGCTCCATGGCCTTGGCATTGCGCGCGCGGGCCTTTTCAATCGCATCCCAGAGCACGCCGTCGTGGTTGACAAAGTCGTCGTCCTCGGAAGCGATCACGGCGCGCTGCAGGTTTTGCGATATCTGCGCCAAAGGCCGCCATTGCTGGCGCCAGTGCAGCTGCCCGTCCTGGCGCAGCTGGCGCCAGGCTTCGCTGCGCTCGAAGGCGGTGGAGGCCGGATCCACGCTGGCCATCACCGCGATGCGTGCGATGAAGAACAGCTGCAGCGCGATGCCCAGCAGCAGCGCCCATCCGATCCAGCGCGCAATCGCTTTCATGGATGGGGCCTGCCGGGAAGAAAGTGGGTGGGCATCGGCGCTTGCGCTCAGTGGGCGTCCAGTTCGCTGCGCAGCTGCGCCAGCACGGGCTGCGACGGAGGGCGCATGCCGCGCCACAGCGCAAAGGCTTCGGCCGCCTGCTCGACCAGCATGCCCAGGCCATCGCGGCCCTGGGCACCGTGTTGCGCGGCCCATTGCAAAAAGGGCTGGGCAGCGGGGCCGTACATCATGTCGTAGGCCAGCGCGCCGGGGCGCAGCACATGGCCAGCCACCGGAATGGCCGCGCCCTGCAGGCTGCTGGCAGTGGCGTTGATCACCACGTCGAAGGGGCCTTCGAGTGCGCCGGCTTCCAACGCCAGCAACTGGGTGGCCGAGTTCTGGACCAGGTCGGCATGCTGGGCCACCAGATCCTGGGCCTTGGCATGGGTGCGGTTGCAGACCACGAGCAGCGCCGGTGCCTGTGCGATCAGCGGTGCCAGCGCACCGGCAGCGGCGCCGCCGGCACCCAGCAGCAGCACGCGTTGGCGGGCCAGTGCCACACCCGCATTGCGCACGATGTCGGCCACCAGGCCCAGGCCATCGGTGTTGTCCGCATGGACGCGGCCATCTGCGCCCACCACCAGGGTGTTGGCTGCGCCCGCGCGGCGCACCCGGTCGCTGCGGCTGTCGGCCAGGCGTGCGGCGTCCAGCTTGAAGGGCACGGTCACATTCATGCCGCGGGTGCCTGTTTGCACCAGCTGGCGCAGGGCCGCGTCAAATTCGTCCAGCGCCACCAGCTCGGCCTCATAGACCAGCGCCTGGTCGGTCAGCTGTGCAAACAGCGTGTGGATGCGGGGGGAGCGGCTGTGGGCAATCGGGTTGCCCATCACGCAATAGCGGTCTGGAAGGGGCATGGTGGTAGGGGCCTGGGCCATGGCGGCTGCGCATTGAGGACGCTGGCCGCGCATCGCATAAAAAGGGCATGCGCTTGGGGATACCGTGGCGACCTGTCGACGCCTGTCAGGATGCCGCTCAAGCGCCTGCCACTTTACTGCAAATTGGCCGTTTCCAATGTCTGCTCGCGGGTGAAGCGGAATTTGGAGACCACGGCAATCTGGTCGGCCTTGGCGCGCAGCGCGGGCCCGAAGTGGCCAAAAGGCCCGCTGCTGACGGCAATGGCCTCGGCCCGGCGGTCCAGCTGCTGGTTGCCCGAGCTTTTGTAGACCTCGGTGCCCAGCACGCGGCCGTCATGGTTGACGGTCATGATCATCACCAGCTCGCCATAAAGCTTGCGGCCACCGGCTTCGGGGAAATTGCTGGTACCCCGGTCCTCGACCTTGCGGCGCAGCTGGTCGTAGTAGATGGCAAACACCTCTTCACGCGTGGCGGGGCTGATGTAGCGCTTCTTGGGGCGGGCGTTTTCTTCGTGGATGCGCTTTTCGATCTCGGCCAGCATCTTGAGCAGCTGCTTGTGCTTTTCTTCCTGCTCGATGTCGGCCTGCGTTGCGCTGGCCTTGCGCGTATCGGGCGGCTGGTACTGGGCCAGCTGGTTGCGCAGGTCGGCGAGCAGCTGCATCTGCTGCGCCTGCATCGCATCGAGCTGGCGCTGGCGCTCTTCAAAGTCATCCCCCATGTTGGTGATGGCCGAGTAGGGCATGGGGCTGGTGGCGCGCTCCTGGCTGTTGGCCGATTCGCCGCCGCCGGCCAGGTTGGCCTGGGCGACGGCCTGGGCCTTGTCAGGAGGCGCGTCGTTGGACTTGGCGTTGACCAGAATCACTTCGAGCGGGGTGTCCTCGAACACCCGGTCAAAGGCCTGGGGGTCGACAAAGCGGATGCTCAGGATGGCAGCGTGCACCAGCACAGACACGGCCAGCGCCAGTTGCAGCGTGGACAGCGATCGAAGAAATTGCAAAAACTTCACGGTTCCGGGTTAATCGGTTTTTGTGGTCGCCGCGTCCTCACCGTCGCTCATGTCCACCGCGATTGCGATGGGCCCAGCCACAGCCTCCTCCTCGTCTTCTGGCGACTCTGTCTCGGCCTGGTTGGCCTGTTCGTCGTCCAGTCTCTCCAGCACCGTTCCTGTCACATCCAGCGTGATCTCGTCGATCTCGCCGAGCTTGACCCGGACCTGGGCACCACGCGGCAGACTCTGCGCACCCAGCACCGGAAACACCAATGGTAGTTCATCTGCGCGCACCAGCATGCTGCCCGCCGGGCCTTCCTTCATAACTGTTGCGGTGAGGTCACTGATGTGGTTCTGGGTCAGGTACTTCAGGGTCCAGTAGCGCTCCATGCCGGCCTGGTAGCCGTTGTAGGCACTGTAGGCGGCGTCAAAGCCGCTGATGATCGAGAACAGCTCCGCATCCTTGGGCTTGAACGGTGCAACCAGGGCAGCGGTGGCGCCGTGGCGGGCACAGGCAATGATTTGCCACTGGTTGACCAGGTCGGTGTAGCGGCGCAGCGGCGAGGTGGCCCAGACATAGCTCTTGACGCCAATGCCCGCGTGCGGCAGCGCCTTGGTGGACATGCGCACCTTGATGCCCGGTGCCAGACTGGCCTGGCTGCGGTAGATACCGGGCACACCATAGTCGGCCAGCAACTGGCCCCAGCTGCTGTTGGCGACGATGGCTGCTTCCGCCACGATCAAATCGAGCGGTGCGCCGCGCTTGCGCACGGAGATCTGCACGGTCTCGGTGCCGTCGGGCACCTGGTCGCCATGGCCTTGCAGGCGGAAGTTGTAGTCGGGGCGGTTGAAGTTCTCGGGCTTGCCGCGCACCTCTTCGCGGCCCGCCTTGAGGTGGCGCGAGAGGCGGTAGAGAAAGCTCAGCTCGGCGCGCTTGTCCAGCAGGGACTGGGGCGTGTCTTCGACCTGCAGCGCCGGATCAGTCAGCCAGGCTTCGGTGGCGATATGGTCGAGCTTGTCGTAGCGGAAGTTGGTGACGACGGGCACGCGCTCCAGGCGCGTTTCCTTGTTCAGCACTTCCAGCGTTGCTTCGTCATAGGTGACGTAGAGCGACACTGCCGGGTTGGCGCGGCCTTCATCCAGCGTGTAGATCTGCACCACTTCGTCGGGCAGCATCGTGACCTTGTAGCCCGGCATGTAGACGGTGGAGTAGCGGCTGCGGCCCAGGTGGTCGAGCGCCGAGCCGGGCTCGATCGCCAGACCAGGCGCGGCAATGTGCACGCCGACGATCACCTGGCCAGAGCCCAGGCCCTGTACCGACAGCGCATCGTCGATTTCGGTCGTGGCCGAATCGTCGATGGAGTAGGCCTCCACCGTGGCCAGCGGCAAATCGGCCGGTGGCAGCGGCGCCGTGACCGCGGGAAAGCCCGTGCCCTTGGGAAAGTTGTCAAACAGGAAGCGCTGCCAGTGGAACTGGTAGGACGAATCGATGGCGCCGGCCTTTTGCAGCAGCGCCAGCGGTGCCAGCTGCGCCTTGCGGCTGGCCTCGACGACCGCCTTGTACTCCGGCGCGTTCTTGTCGGGGCGGAACAGGATCTTGTAGAGCTGCTGCTGCACCGGGGCCGGGCACTGGCCATTGACGAGCTCGACCGCCCAGGCGTCGATCTGCGCCTGGAGCTGGGCCTTTTTCTCGATCGCGGCCAGCGCTTGCTGCACGATCTCGGCCGGCGCCTTCTTGAAGCGGCCCTTGCCCGCGCGGCGGAAGTAGTGCGGTGCCTCGAACAGTTTGAAGAGCGCGGCCACCTGTTCGGTGATCGAGGCGTTCTCGGAGAAGTAGTCGCGTGCCAGGTCGGCAAAGCCAAACTCCTGCTCGGGCGCAAACTCCCAGGCGAGCTGGGGGTCGATGTCGTCCGACAGGGTTTGCGCCTGTGCGATCAGCTCGGCAGGCGTGGGCTTGTCAAATTTGAGAAGCAGGTTCGCGGCCTTGACCTTGACCCGTTTGCCGGAGTCCAGTTCAATTTGTGCAGAGCTTTCAGCTTCGGAGAGGATACGGCCGGCCAGAAATTTGCCAGCGTCGTCGAACAGTGCATACATAACCGCGCATTTTCCCATGCGGGATGGTCCCGGGGCGCGGCCGCAGGTTTTTTTGCGTGGGGGTTCTGGCCGGCCCCCTGCGGGCGGGCCAGCCGGCGCGGGTTTTACCAGCCCAGGAACTTGTCGATCTGCGGCAGGTAGCTCTCAAAGTTGGACAGCGCGTGGTCGCTGCCCTCGTCCAGCAGCAGCTGTGCGGCAGGGTAGCGCGCCACCATGTCCTGCCAGTGCAGCACCTCGTCACCCATCGCAGCGATCAGCAGCTGGGCAGCGGCCGGGGGCTGGCCGCCGACATTCAGCGCCTGCAGCTCGTCCAGGTATTCCGGACGGAAGAAGAAAGATTCCTCCGGCTTGTGCCAGGCGGTTTGCTCGCCCAGGTGCTGCTCGAGCGTGACCCAGGGCGTTGTCGACGGGTTGATCATCACGCTCTTGCAGCGCAACTGCTGGGCCACCCAGCTGGCATAGAAGCCGCCGAGCGAGGAGCCGACGACTGCCAGGCTCTCGGGAGGCAGGCCGGCCCAGCTGCGGGTGGTCTCCAGCAGCAGATCGGCCGCCTGCCGGGGCGAAGGGGGCAGCTGTGGTGCGCACCACACGACATGCGGGCGGGTGTCTGCTATATGGCGCTGCAGGCGCTGGGCCTTGGCCGATTGGGGGGAGGAGCGAAAGCCGTGCAGATAGAGCAAGTGGGTGGTCGTCATGCACAAATGATAGCGCGCAGACCGCCACCGCTAAGGCATTGACAACCTTAGTTGTTTTGTTGAATGGATGTGGTTCGGGTGACACATGTAAAACCGGTCTTTACCGCTAGCGCTTTCGGGCGTTCTGTGCCAAGCAGGGATAATGGCGGCCATGTCCGAAGTTCTTGATAAACCGAATCTGTTCCAGCGTCTGTTGCCGATGCTGCGCGGTTATGACTGGCCACTGATCTTCATCATCGGCATGCTGGCCGCCATCGGACTGACGGCCATGTATTCCGCCGGATTCGACCATGGCAGCCGCTTTTCCGACCATGGCCGCAACATGCTGCTGGCGCTGGGCATCTTGTTGGTGGTCTCGCAGATCCCTCCGCACCGGCTGGCCAGCTTTGCATTGCCGTTGTATGGCTTGGGCGTTGCGTTGCTGGTTGCGGTGGCCCTGTTCGGTATCACCAAGAAAGGCGCGCAGCGCTGGGTGAACCTGGGCATTGTCATCCAGCCCAGTGAGCTGCTGAAGATTGCGATGCCGCTGATGCTGGCCTGGTGGTTCCAGCGCCGCGAAGGGGCCTTGCGCCCGGCCGACTTTGTCGTCGCGTTTGCGATTCTCATCATCCCCGTTGGGCTGATCATGAAACAGCCGGATTTGGGGACCTCCTTGCTGGTCATGGCCGCCGGCCTGGCGGTGATCTATTTTGCCGGCCTGTCGTGGAAGCTGATCATCCCGCCGGTGCTGGTGGGCGTGGTCGGGCTGCTGCTGATCGCCATCTATGGCCACCACCTGTGCGAAGACGGCATGGACCTGGTGGTGCTGCATGAATACCAGCGCCAGCGCGTTTGTACCTTGCTGGACCCGACCCGGGATCCGCTGGGCAAGGGATTTCACATCATCCAGGGGATGATCGCGATTGGCTCGGGGGGCTTCATGGGCAAGGGTTTCATGGCAGGCACGCAGACCCATCTGGAGTTCATTCCCGAGCGCACCACCGACTTCATCTTTGCTGCGTTTTCCGAAGAGTTCGGTCTTGCCGGCAACCTGCTGCTGATCTTTTTCTTTCTGCTGCTGGTCTGGCGCGGGCTGGCCATTGCGATGCGCGCGCCGACCTTGTTTGGCCGCCTGATGGCCGGTGCGGTGGCGATGATCTTTTTCACCTATGCCTTTGTCAACATGGGCATGGTCAGTGGCATCCTGCCGGTGGTGGGCGTCCCCTTGCCCTTCGTCAGCTACGGGGGCACGGCCATGGTCACCCTGGGGCTGGCGCTGGGCATCCTGATGTCGGTCGCCAGATCGCAGCGCCAGTTGGCGCGGGAGCAGGCGCCGCGCCTGTGAGCCCCTTTGGGCAGGGGTGCCAGGGGCTCCGCCATTGAAAATACCCCCGTCAGCCGCAGATGCTGGGGAGGCAGCGGCTGCGTTGCTGGCCGCCACAAATCAACGCATGGGCCCACGGCCATTGCGCAAGCCCTAAAATCTCCGTTATGAATGCACCTTTTGACCTTGCTGTGGCCCAGCCGCTGGCGGCTTCCACCGAACAACGACTGGAGATGGCGCGCAGCCTGCTGCTGACGCCCTTTGGTCTCGATGAAAGCCACCTCACGCGTGCGCTGGCGGACATCCGCGCCCACAAGGTGGACGATGCAGACCTGTACTTCCAGTACACCCGGGCCGAAGGCTGGAGCCTGGAAGAGGGCATTGTCAAGACGGGCTCTTTCTCGATCGACCAAGGTGTGGGCGTGCGTGCCGTCGCCGGGGAGAAGACGGCCTTTGCCTATTCGGATGACATCTCGCTGGCGTCGCTGTTGGACGCCGCCCATACGGTGCGCAGCATTGGCGCGCAAAGCCAGTCGCGCCAAGTGCGTGTGCCGGGCAGGAAGATTGCACTGAGCCGCTCGCTCTACCCGGATCTGGACCCGATTGCCAGCCTCGACAGCAACGCCAAGGTGGCCTTGCTGGAGAAGGTCGAGAAGCTGGCCCGCGCCAAGGACCCGCGTGTCAAGCAGGTGATGGCCGGCCTGGCAGCCGAGCACGATGTGGTGCTGGTGGCCCGTGCCGATGGCACCCTGGCGGCCGATGTGCGCCCGCTGGTGCGCCTGTCGGTCACGGTGATTGCCGAGAGCAAGAGCCGCCGTGAAGTGGGCTCGGCCGGCGGCGGTGGCCGTTTCGGTCTGGCCTATTTTGACGATGCGCTGGTGCAGCAGTATGTGGACGAGGCCGTCAAGGCGGCGCTGGTCAACCTGGAATCGCGCCCTGCGCCTGCCGGTGTGATGACCGTGGTACTGGGCCCGGGCTGGCCCGGCGTGCTGCTGCATGAGGCGGTGGGCCATGGCCTTGAAGGTGACTTCAACCGCAAGGGCTCGAGCGCCTTCAGCGGCATGATCGGCCAGCGCGTGGCGGCCAAGGGTGTGACGGTGCTGGACGACGGCACGATCGCCGACCGCCGCGGCTCGCTCAATGTGGACGACGAAGGCCAGCCCACGCAGCGCAATGTGCTGATCGAGGACGGCATTCTGAAGGGCTATATCCAGGATGCGATGAATGCACGCCTGATGAAGGTCAAGCCGACAGGCAACGGCCGGCGCGAGAGCTATGCCCACATCCCCATGCCGCGCATGACCAATACCTACATGCTCGGGGGCGACAAAGACCCGCAGGAGATCATCGCGTCGATAAAAAAGGGCTTGTACGCGACCAATTTTGGTGGCGGCCAGGTCGACATCACCAGCGGCAAGTTTGTGTTCTCGGCCAGCGAAGCCTACTGGGTGGAAAACGGCAAGATCCAGTACCCGGTCAAGGGCGCCACCATTGTGGGCAGCGGCCCCGAGTGCCTCAAGCATGTCAGCATGATCGGCAACGACATGCGCCTGGACAGTGGCGTGGGCACCTGCGGCAAGGAAGGCCAGAGTGTGCCAGTCGGCGTGGGCCAGCCGACCATGCGCATCGATGGTTTGACAGTCGGCGGTACGGCCTGATGGCCCACGCCAGCCGCTTGATGGTCTGCGGCTAAAAGCCAGATGCAACCCAGCGCCTGCGCGGCTTCTGCCGCGCAGGCGTTTGTTTTTAGACATCTTTCTTCAGCGTGTCTTTCTGAGGGTTGCAATAAAACTGCGTATAACGACAAATCGGCAATATATTGATGTGATTTCAATGTAGAAATCGGGATTTTTGCAATTTTTGTGCGTTTTGTACAGAATGATGAATTACGCCGCCCGCGGATGTGGTACATTGAAAAACATGCAAGCACGTAGCGCTTTTACCTTTTACTTTTGGTTCTCTGTCCCAGGCGGACGAGAGGTCTAAGAGCGCGCGAGCACCTAAACCTCCCAGACAACCGCCGAAGCTGCAAAGCCCGGCGGTTTTTTGTTGCATAAACCACCCACACATTCAGGATCCTCAGATGACTCAGCAAGCCCAACCCACAAGCGATGCTTGGTATCGCGGTGTCGAGAAAACCAGCCAAACCGACGACCAACGTATCAAGGACATTACTGTGCTGCCGCCACCCGAGCATCTGATCCGCTTCTTCCCCATCAACGGAACGCCCGTTGAATCGCTGATCAGCAACACCCGCCAAAACATCCACAACATCATGTCCGGCACCGATGACCGCCTGCTGGTCATCATCGGCCCTTGCTCGATCCATGATCCGCAGGCTGCGCTGGAATACGCCCGCCGCCTCAAGGCCGTGCGCAAGCAGTACGAAGGCACGTTGGAGATCGTCATGCGGGTCTACTTCGAAAAGCCCCGCACCACGGTCGGCTGGAAGGGCCTGATCAACGACCCCTACCTCGATGAGAGCTACCGCATCGACGAAGGCCTGCGCATTGCGCGCCAGCTGCTGATCGAGATCAACCGCCAGGGCGTCCCGGCCGGCAGCGAGTTCCTGGACATGATCTCGCCCCAGTACATTGGCGACCTGATCAGCTGGGGTGCGATTGGCGCGCGCACCACCGAAAGCCAGGTGCACCGCGAGCTGGCCTCGGGCATCTCGGCACCGGTGGGTTTCAAGAATGGCACCGATGGCAATATCCGCATCGCCACTGATGCGATCCAGTCGGCCAGCCGCCCGCACCACTTCCTGTCGGTGCACAAGAATGGCCAGGTCGCCATCGTGCACACCAAGGGCAATACGAACTGCCACGTGATTCTGCGTGGCGGCAAGACGCCCAATTACGATGCCGCCCACGTCGCTGCGGCCTGCAAGGATCTGGAGGCCGCACACCTGCCCGCGACTTTGATGGTCGACTGCAGCCATGCCAACAGCAGCAAGCAGCACGAGAAGCAAAAAGAGGTCGCGCGTGATATCGCGCAGCAGATCGAAGGCGGCTCGCGCAGTGTGTTTGGCGTGATGATCGAGAGCCACCTGCAGGCCGGTGCGCAAAAGTTCACCCCGGGCAAGAACGACCCGGACAGCCTGGAATACGGCAAGAGCATCACCGACGCCTGCCTGGGCTGGGACGATTCGTTGGCCACCCTGGCTGAGCTGTCCGACGCCGTGCAGGCGCGCCGGGTGCGCGCAAATACCGAGGAGACCGCCGCTGCAACGGTGTAAGCTGGCGACTTTGGGGGCCGTTGCTTGCCCCTCAGCACCACCAACAAGGGATTGTCATGCGCAATGAGGTACGGGTTCTGCTCGAGGATGGACAAGAGTTTGTCCATGGCTTTGACAGTGACGAGGCGATGTCCAACGAGGAGGGCCGCCGCTGGCTGGACCAGGAGTTTCTGCGCATGGACTGCGAGCCATTGCGCGCCAGTGGCAAGGTGCTGATCGTCGACAAGGTCGTCGTCGTTGCCAAGGCGGCCGGCGCGCAGTTGCTGGGCGATGCCCAGTGGCTGGCCCAGTTTGCCCGTGCCAGCGTGGGTGCGGTAGGCCGCCCCACGGTGGTGGTGAATACCAAGGCGATGACGGCCTCGTTCTGAGCCCTCGGGTGTCCGGTATGCGCTGACGTGCAAAAGCGGGGCTGCCAACGCCCGCTGGTGTGTCCAAAAAAACCTGCTTGTCTCCAGCAGGTTTTTTCTATTGTGGAGAATGTTTCGTTAAACAGCCGCTATCGATTGGGCTGGGAAGGGTGTCATTCGCATCAGCAGTGTCATCTGGTCAATGGCACTGGGAGAAAAGCCGATGCGAATACTGTTGGTGGAGGATGAACAAGACCTGGCGCATTGGCTGGCCAGGAGCTTGGCGCAGCAGTCCGGCATCCTCGTGGACTGGGCAGGCGATGGGCAGATGGCCGATCTGCGCCTGCAGCAGGAGGATTTTGATGCCGTGGTGCTCGATCTGGGTCTGCCCGGCATGGATGGCCGCACTGTGTTGGAGCGCATGCGCGGGCGCGATGACCGCACGCCGGTGATTGTGCTGACCGCGCGCGATTCCTTGACCGAGCGCGTAGGCACGCTGAAAAACGGCGCTGACGACTTTCTGGCCAAGCCCTTCCTGCTGGATGAATTGGAGGCGCGCCTGCAGGCGCTGGTGCGTCGCAGCCGGGGGCGGGCCCATCCCCGGCTGTCCTGTGGACCTTTGCTGTTCGATGTGGCAGCGCAGCGCTTTTCGATGGCCGGGGAGACCCTGCCGCTGACGCCGCGAGAGCATGCGGTGCTGCTGGCCCTGATACAGCGCAGCGGGGAGCCGGTGGGCAAGCAGAGTATTTTGGACCGCGTGTTCAACGGAGACCGCGATGTGAATCTCCAGGTCATTGAGGTTCTGGTGTTTCGGCTGCGCAAGAAGCTCGTTGGCCGTGGCGTTCAGATTGTCACATTGCGAGGAATGGGCTACTGCCTTGAAGAAGTGCACAGCCGCTTGATGGCCAGCGCCGCCATGCCGCAAGCATGATCTGGCAGAAGGCGGATTTTCTTGAGCTGGCGCAGTGGGGCACGCAGTCTCTCAAGGCTGCGCTGCTGATGTGGCTGGTGCCGGGCTTGCTGGTGGGCATGGGCGGCAGTCTGCTGTGGTCTGTCTACAGCCAGCGCACCCAGGTCGATGAGGCCTATGACCGCGCGCTGGCCGGTGCACTGCGCGCGATCAACTACAACATCTCCACGGCCAGCGGCGGCCTCAGTGTGGAGCAGCCCTATTTGTTGTTGGAATTCTTCGAGTTGACTGTCAATGGCCGGGTCTACTTTCGGGTCGCGACCGAGGACGGGCTGGTCGAAATTGGCAATCCTGGACTGCCTTTGCTTGATGGCGAACTGGAACCCGATGTGCCCCAGTTCTATGACGCCATGTACCTGGGCGAGCCGATTCGCGTGGCCGCCTGGGCGCGCCTCGCAAACCCGCCGGTGTCTGGCAACCCGCAGGGCCGCATCATCGTGCAGGTGGCAGAAAATCTTCAGCAGCGCGCGCTGGTGGAGAGGCGCATGGTGGCGAATGCCATCCTGCGCGACATGCTGCTGGTCGCCATCAGTGTGGTGCTGCTGGTCGCTGGTGTGGTGCGCGCACTCAGGCCTTTGAAGCACCTGCGCCAGCGTCTCGATGCGCGTGCCTGGGATGACCTGTCGCCTATCGACGCCGCCAGCTTGCCGGCAGAAGTGCGGCCACTGGTGCAATCGCTGAACCTCCTGGTGGAGCGCTATGCGCACAGCGCCGCCGCCCAGCGGCAGTTTCTGGATGATGCCTCTCACCAACTGCGGACACCGCTGGCGTTGCTGCGCACACAGATGGGCTATGCATTGCGTGAGCGAGACCCGGCCGAGATACGTGCTGCATTGCATGCGATGCAGGACGGTCTCGGACATGCTGAACGTCTGACCCAGCAGATGCTGGCGCTGGCGCGCGCACGGGATGCCGGGGCGGCCAACAGTCTCCGGTCGCAGTTTGCCCATGTCGATGTCGTGGTGCTGGCGGAAGAGGTCGTCGCGACGCTGTGGCCGCTGGCACGCGCCAAGCAGATTGACCTGGGGCTGGAGCTGAACGGTTTTGCAGACGGCCAGGAGCGCCGGCTGCTGTCTGTGGAATGGCTGCTGCGCGAAGCCATCAGCAACCTGGTGGATAACGCGATTCGCTACACACCCAGGCATGGCCAGGTCACGCTGCAGGTAATCGGCCATGCCACATCGATCAGCCTGGTCGTCATCGACAGTGGCGGGGGGATGAGCGATCACGACAGGGAACGGGCCGGCAGCCGCTTCCGGCGTGGCGCGGCTGGAAAGCACCAACAAGGCGCAGGGCTGGGGCTCGCCATTGTGCAGACCATTGCAGGCATGCATGGCGCGGAGTTGACGCTGAGCAATGGACACGATGCGCAGGGAAAGCTGGGTTTGCATTGCCGCTTCCGATTGCCACGGGCGGCATCAGACCTAGGAATAACCCCAAAATGAAAGGCTATTGAAAGCCATATCTATTTAGTCTTTGTCTACCTTGAAGGTGATTCCTTTGCCAGGCAAGGTTTCGCGTGCCGTCCGTCCTGCGTGTCGTGACCGGTACCGCAGCAACGGCGCTCAAGCGTTCATTCCAGTTCAGGAGACAAAGCATATGTTTACCAGCCGTTTATCAGGCCAGGCCTTGCGCCTCTTCACCAGCGCCGCCCTTGCAGCGGGCACGGTGGCGCCCGCGATGGCGCAGACCGAGCCCCGCCGTCCGGAGTGCATTGCCCCGGCCCAGCCCGGCGGTGGATTTGATCTGACCTGCCGCCTGGCGCAGACCGGCATGCGCGAGTCCAAAGCGCTGCAGCGGCCCATGCGCATCGTCTACATGCCGGGCGGCATCGGTGCGGTGGCCTACAACAGCATCATCACCCAGCGTCCTGCCGATGGTGGAGCCATCGCGGCGTTCTCCAGTGGTTCACTGCTCAACCTGGCACAGGGAAAATTTGGCAAGTACAGCGTCGACGATGTGCGCTGGCTAGCCACCGTCGGCGCCGATTATGGCGTAGCGATGGTGCGCGCGGATTCACCTTACCAGGACCTTCCGAGCCTGATGGCGGCCTTCAAGGCGGACCCTGCGAAGATCGTGCTGGGCGCCGGTGGCTCCATCGGCAGCCAGGACTGGATGAAGGCCGCGCTGACCGCCCGTGCCGCCGGCGTCGATTACAAGAAGATGCGCTTTGTCGCCTTCGAAGGCGGCGGCGAAGCGGTGACCGCATTGCGGGGTGGCCATATCCAGGCCTTCATGGGCGATGCGGCAGAGGCCGTCACGATGCTGGAAGGGGGCGCTCCGATTCGGGTGCTCGCGGTCTACCACTCGGAACGTTTGCCCGGTGCGCTTGCCCAGGTACCCACCGCGGCAGAGCAGGGCTTCAACATTGAATGGCCCATCATCCGTGGCTTCTATGTGGGCCCCAAAGTGTCGGATGCAGATTACCGCTGGTGGCAGCAAGCCTTTGACAAGGCCATGGCCACCCCGGAGTTCGGCAAAGCCCAGGCACAGCTGGGGCTCATGCCTTTCAATAAAACCGGCGCCGAGCTGGAGGCTTATGTGAAAGACCGCACACGGCATTACAGCGAATTGGCCCGCTCGTTCGATCTGCTCAAGTAAGGCCTTGTCCTATAGGGCGGCGCAATGGTCTTGCTTCGGCACGGGCCTGCAGGCAGGGGCTCTTGCCCCTCGCGGCGCAGCGACAGGTGTTCGCGGCCGCCACTCATCCGGAGATATACCGATGGTTCTCAATGATCGCGTTCTTGGCGTGGCAGCACTGCTGCTATCTGCTTTCTTGGCATGGTTCGGGCATGGACTAGAGGCGCCTTTTGCCTACGAGCCCGTGGGCCCACGGGCATTTCCGCTGTTGCTGGCGGCCGTGATTGCGCTGTGCGGTCTGCGCCTGGTCCTCAAGGGCGGCAACCCGGCAGCGCCTAACCCGATGGGCGCCAACATGCGCATCGCCTGGATGGTGGTGCTCGTGGTGGTGTATGCCGGGTTGTTCCAGGCCGTCGGCTTTGTCGTGGCAACGGCTGTCACGGCCGCTTGCGTGGGCCGGCTCTTCGGCGGCAGTTGGATGCAGTGCGGCATCGGCGGCGCCAGCCTGAGCCTGCTTTTCTATTTTCTTTTTGACCGCGTGCTGGACGTCGTGCTGCCGCTGGGATGGTTGGAGGGCCTGTTATGAGTTCGATGCTGGACAACCTGTCGCTGGGTTTTGGCGTTGCCTTTTCAGGCACCAACCTGCTGGTCGCACTGATCGGCTCCTTTTTTGGCACCATCGTCGGGGTGCTGCCCGGCCTGGGTCCCACCAACGGTGTGGCGATGCTGGTGCCGATCGCCTTTGCCATGGGCCTGCCGGCAGATACCGCGTTGATCTTGCTCGCCGCAGTCTATGTGGGCGCTGAATATGGGGGCCGGATCACGTCGATTCTGATCAATGTGCCGGGCGAAGCCGCAGCGGTGATGACGACTTTGGATGGCTATCCGCTGGCGCGGCAGGGTCTGGGAAGCGTGGCCTTGTCGCTGTCGGCCTGGTCCTCCTTTGTCGGCTCGCTCATCGCGATCGTCGGCATCGCGGCGTTCGCGCCCTTTCTGGCGCAGTGGGCGTTGGCCTTTGGTCCGGCAGAGTATTTTGTCCTGATGGTGTTTGCCTTTTGTGCGCTGACCAGCCTGCTGGGTGAGCAGCCTGTCAAAGGCGTTTTGGCGGCTGCCATCGGCCTGTCAATTGCGACGATCGGCGTGGATGCCAACTCGGGCGTCTACCGCTACACCTTCGGAATTCCGCACCTGACCGATGGCCTGGATTTTGTGGTGGTCGTCATTGGCTTGTTTGCCGTCGCTGAAATGCTGCAGATGCTGGAGAACAAGCTGTCGGGCCAAAGCGTCGAAGTGCCGCCGAGCCAACGCAAACTTTTCAATCTGCGTGAGCTGCGTTTGACCTCGGGCAGCACCGCACGGGGCAGCCTGCTCGGTTTTGTGCTCGGCGTGCTGCCCGGCGCTGGCGCCAGCGTCGCATCGGCCGTGGCCTACGCCAACGAGAAGCGCTATATAGAAGACAAGGACCCGAACGCCAAATTCGGCCAGGGGGATATGCGCGGCCTGGCTGCACCCGAGGCGGCCAACAACAGTGCAGCGACCGGCTCCTTCATTCCGATGCTCACCCTGGGCGTGCCCGGCTCGGGTACGACGGCGGTGATGATGGGCGCGCTCACGCTCTACAACATCACGCCCGGGCCGGTGCTGTTTGAGCAGCAGCCCGCGCTGGTCTGGGGTCTGATTGCCTCACTGCTGATTGCCAATGTGATGCTGCTGGTGATGAACATCCCGATGGTGCGGGTGTTTGCCGCGATGCTGTCCATCCCCGGCTGGCTGCTGGTGCCGGGCATCCTGGCGATCAGCTTCATTGGTGTCTACGCCATCAGTGCCACGACCTTCGACCTGATGGCGGTGGTCGCGATCGGCGTGGTCGGTTACCTGCTGCGCAAGCTCCACGTTCCGATGGCGCCGATGGTGTTGGGTGTCGTTCTGGGCACGATGATGGAGCAAAACCTGCGGCGCGCGCTGTCCATCACCAATGGCGATGTGTCCATTCTTTGGGCCAGCACGGTCTGCATGGTCCTCTGGGTGCTGGCTGCGGCCGTGGTGCTGGGGCCCATGGGCTACCGGTGGCTGGTAAAGCGCCATCGAGCGCAGGAGGACGCTGCCTGAGGCGGGGCAGCGGGCCTCGTGCGGAGACACCGCTATCCAGACCAAGGCGAGCACCGGAGGCTCGCCTTTTTCTTGGGGAGGGCGGTCGCGCCGGCCGATCAGTGGCGGGCGGCGAGCGCCTTCAGCAGTTTGTCGTGGATACCGCCAAAGCCGCCATTGCTCATGCCAACGATCACATCGCCCGGCTGGGCTGCCTGCAGCACCTGGGCGATCAGGCTGTCGATGTCGCCCGCAGTCTGCGCGCGTGCGCCCATGGGGGCCAGCGCCTGCGCAGCGTCCCAGTCCAGGCCGGCGGTGTGGCAAAAGGCCAGATCGGCCGATTCCAGCGACCAGGGCAGTTGCGACTTCATCGTGCCGAGCTTCATCGTGTTGCTGCGCGGCTCGAACACCGCAAGAATGCGGGTTTGCGCACCCACCTGCTGGCGCAGGCCATCCAAGGTGGTGCGGATGGCCGTCGGGTGGTGGGCAAAATCATCATAGACCTGGATGCCGGCGGCACTGCCGCGCAGTTCCATGCGCCGCTTGACATTCTGAAAGCGCGACAAGGCTTGGGCTGCCTCAGCGGGCGCCACGCCCACATGCTGGGCGGCGGCCATGGCGGCGAGCGCATTCATCTGGTTGTGCACACCGCTCAGGCTCCACTGCACCTTGCCGGCGGGCGCATCTTTGTAGAACACCTCGAAGTTCGACGGGTCACCCTCGGCGCGCATATCGTCGATGGCCGCGCCAAAACGCACGACCTCGCTCCAGCAGCCTTGGTGCAGCACGCGGGTCAGGCTCTCCTCGACGCCATTGGCCACCACCCGGCCGCTGGCGGGCACGGTGCGTACCAGGTGGTGGAACTGGCGCTCAATGGCAGCCAGGTCATCAAAGATGTCGGCGTGGTCGAACTCCAGGTTGTTCAGCACGGCCGTGCGGGGGCGGTAGTGCACAAACTTGCTGCGCTTGTCGAAAAATGCGGTGTCGTACTCGTCGGCCTCGATCACAAACACGGGGCGCGGGTCGCCATCGCCGGGCCGGGTGGGCGCACCCAGACGGGCGGAGACGCCAAAATCCAGTGGCACGCCGCCGACCAGAAAGCCTGGCTGCAGGCCGGCAGCCTCCAGAATCCAGGTGAGCATCGAGGTCGTCGTGGTCTTGCCATGGGTGCCAGCCACGGCCAGCACATGGCGGCCCTGCAGCACATGCTCGGCCAGCCATTGGGGGCCGCTGGTGTACGGGGCACCGGTATCCAGAATGGCTTCCATCAGCGGAAACTTGGGCGAGCCATCATCCAGGCGGGCCCGGCTGACCACATTGCCCACCACATACATGTCAGGCTGCAGTGCGAGCTGGTCGGCGCCAAAGCCTTCGATCAGCTCAATGCCCAGCGCGCGCAACTGGTCGCTCATCGGCGGGTAGACGCCGCTGTCGCAGCCCGTTACCTTGTGCCCGGCCTCACGTGCTAAGGCGGCCACACCACCCATGAAGGTGCCACAAATACCCAGAATATGAATGTGCATGGAGATCGATTCTACGGCGCGCCCAGGCAGAACCCGCGCTGATGGCGGCCGTAATTGCAAGCAAGTGCCGCGCAGCCCGCGCAAATCCGACACAATGGAATGCATGAAGACTGATGCAAGCTGGGAAATCGCCAATACCGCCGCACGCATGGTGGTGGAAGAAGGCCTGGAATGGGGGCCGGCCAAGAAGCGCGCCGTCAAGCAACTGGGGCTGCCGGGCCGCACCGCGCTACCCGACAATGATCTGCTTGAAGCAGCGGTGCGCGAGTACCTGGAGCTGTTCTGTGGTGATACCCAGCCCACCGAACTGCGTGCATTGCGCGAGCTGGCCGTACTGTGGATGGAGCGCATGGAGGCCTTCCGGCCCTATCTGGCGGGGGCGGTCTGGAATGGCACCGCCACGCGGCTGTCTGACATATATATACAGTTGTTCTGTGATGACTCCAAATCCGCTGAGATTGCGCTGATTGACCATGGCGTGCGCTATGAGGTATCGTCGATCAACGGTTTCCACGGCGAGACCGTCGACGCCTTGTCGATCAGCAGTTTTTGCAAGCCGCTGAACGAAAACATTGGCGTGCACTACCTGGTCTATGACCTCGATGACTTGCGTGGTGCCTTGAAGCCTGATGCGCAGGGGCGCACCCCGCGTGGCTCGCTGGAGGCGGTGCGCCGCCTGTTGATCCCCGCCACGGAGTGATGCCTGATGCCGACACCTGAACGTCCACCTGTCGATACCCCGCAAACCTTGCCATTACCGCCTGCCAGCGCTGGTCGCAGGCGGCTGCTGACCGGAGGCGTGGCCGCAGCGGCCTTGGCCGCGGGAGCGGGCTGGGCCTGGTGGCGCCACCGTTTGTCCGAGCCCAGCAGCCCGGCGCTGGACGGGCTGTGGAACCAGACCTTTGCCGCCCCGGGTGGCCAGACCGAGGTACGCATGCAGGCGTTCCAGGGCAAGCCGCTGCTGCTTAATTTTTGGGCAACCTGGTGCCCGCCTTGTGTGGAAGAGTTGCCGATGCTCAACGCATTCTATGCAGCGCAACAAAGCAAGGGCTGGCAGGTTCTGGGTCTGGCCGTGGACCAGGATGCTGCAGTGCAGCGCTTTTTGCAGCGTCTGCCCCTCGCGTTCCCCGTCGGCATCGCGGGCCTGAGCGGCACACAACTGTCACGCGACCTGGGCAATTCTGCCGGCGGCCTACCGTTCACTGTGGTATTTGGTAGGCAAGGTAACGTACAGCATCGTAAAATGGGGCAACTTCTTGCATCTGACTTGCAAAATTGGGCAAGTCTATAAGGCATGCAAGCCGGGATGGCAGTGTTGCCGTTGATCAAAAATCGAAGATATTGAGTCAAATAGGGCGAAATTGGAGTAAATTTGCGCCCTGTTTGATTTTTAGCCGTTGGAGCTCCCATGGATTTACGCAAGCTGAAAACCCTGATCGATCTCGTGTCCGAGTCGAATGTATCGGAGTTGGAAATCACCGAAGCAGAAGGCAAGGTTCGCATTGTGAAGGGCGGCGGCGCTGTGGTGCAGCAAGTGATGGCTGCGCCCGTGCTGCCCGCTGCGGCCCCGGCAGCGACAGCGCCTGCTGCAGCCGCTGCGCCGGCCGAGGCAGCTCCGGCTGCAGCGCAAGGCCATACGGTGAAGTCGCCGATGGTGGGTACGTTCTACCGCTCGTCGGCACCGGGCGCCAAGGCCTTTGTCGAAGTGGGCAGCCAGGTCAAGGAAGGCGATACCGTGTGCATCATTGAAGCGATGAAGATCCTCAATGAGATCGAAGCCGACAAGTCCGGCACGATCAAGCAGATCCTGGGTGAGAACGGCCAGGCCGTGGAATTTGGTCAGCCTCTGTTCATCATTGAATAAGGCCTCGCCCATGTTCAAGAAAATTCTGGTTGCCAACCGCGGAGAGATCGCACTGCGTGTGCAGCGCGCGTGCCGCGAGCTGGGCATCAAGGCCGTGATGGTCTATTCAGAGGCGGACCGCGACGCCAAGTATGTGAAGCTGGCCGATGAGGCGGTTTGCATTGGCCCGGCGCCGTCGGCCCAAAGCTACCTGAACATGCCTGCGATCATCTCGGCTGCCGAGGTGACCGACGCCGAGGCGATCCACCCTGGTTATGGCTTTCTGTCCGAGAACGCCGATTTTGCCGAGCGCGTGGAAAAGAGCGGTTTCCAGTTCATTGGCCCGACGCCCGAGTCCATCCGCATCATGGGTGACAAGGTGTCTGCCAAGCAGGCAATGATCAAGGCTGGTGTGCCTTGCGTGCCTGGTTCGGACGGCGAACTGCCCGACGACCCGGCGCTGATCCGCCGCATTGCCAAGGCCATCGGCTACCCGGTGATCATCAAGGCCGCTGGCGGCGGTGGTGGCCGGGGCATGCGTGTGGTGCATACCGAGGCAGCGCTGGTCAATGCGGTGCAGATGACCAAGGCGGAAGCCGGTGCTGCATTCGGCAATCCTGCGGTGTACATGGAAAAGTACCTGCAGAACCCGCGCCACATCGAAATCCAGGTGATGGCCGACAAGTTCAAGAACGCCGTGTATCTGGGCGAGCGCGATTGCTCGATGCAGCGCCGCCACCAGAAGGTGATCGAAGAGGCGCCGGCCCCAGGCATTCCACGCCGTCTGATCGAAAAGATTGGCGACCGCTGCGTGGCCGCCTGCAAGAAGATCGGCTACCGCGGTGCGGGCACGTTCGAATTTCTGTACGAAAACGGCGAGTTCTACTTCATCGAGATGAACACCCGCGTGCAGGTTGAGCACCCGGTGACGGAATGGATCACTGGCGTCGACATCGTCGGCACCCAGATCATGGTCGCCGCTGGCGAAAAGCTGCCGTTCACGCAGCGCCAGATCAACGCACAGATGCGCGGTCATGCGATCGAATGCCGGATCAACGCCGAAGATGCCTACAAGTTCACGCCGTCGCCTGGCCGTGTCACCACCTGGCACATGCCCGGCGGCCCTGGTGTGCGGGTCGATTCGCATGTGTATGCGAACTACTTCGTGCCACCGAACTACGACTCGATGATTGGCAAGCTGATCGTCTATGGCGACACCCGCGAACAAGCCATTGCCCGCATGCGCACTGCGCTGCTGGAGACGGCGGTCGAGGGTATTTCGACGAATATTCCGCTGCACTCGGAACTGATGGTGGATGCCAAGTTCAATGCCGGCGGCACCAATATCCACTATCTGGAAGAGTGGCTGGCTGCGCGCAAGCGTTGATGCACCCCCTTTCATCGTGATAGATGCTGGCATTTCCAAGGGAATGCCAGCTTTTTGCATTAAGGAAACCCTGTCATGTACGAACTGTGCCTGATGTGCCCGGAAGACCGGGTCGAGAGCGTGAGCGAAGCGCTGGATGCGCTCGATGCGCTCAGCGTCTCGGTCGAAGATGCCGATGCCCAGACCGATGCCGAGCAGGCGCTGTTTGGCGAGCCCGGCATGCCGCCGCCCAAGGATGGCTGGCAGCGCAGCCGCATCGTGGCGCTGTTCCCGCAGCGCGCTGCAGCCGAAGAGGCGCAGAGCCTGCTGCAGCTGCAGGATTTCTTTGCAGGCTGCAGCCTGCTGGGCATCCGTGAAGTGGCCGAGCAGGACTGGGTGCGCCTGACCCAATCGCAGTTCGCGCCGGTGGACATCACGCCGGATTTCTGGATTGTGCCCACCTGGCACGAGCTGCCGGCAGCTGCCACCCGCAGCATCCGCCTGGACCCGGGCCTGGCCTTTGGCACCGGCACCCACCCCACCACCCGCATGTGCCTGCGCTGGATTGCGCAGCGCGGCGCCGAGGGGCAGGATCTGGGCCGCGTGCTGGATTACGGCTGCGGCTCCGGCATTCTGGCCATTGGCGCCGCCAAGTTTGGCGCGCTGGACATCGACGCGGTGGACATTGACACCGCTGCCGTGGAATCGACCGAGTACAACGCCCAGGCCAACCACGTGCAGTTGCGCGCCGGCTTGCCCGATGCCGCACAGGGCGTATACCAGACGGTGCTGGCCAACATCCTGGCGACGCCGCTGAAGGTGCTGGCCCCCTTGCTGTGCGCCCATGTGGCCGAAGGCGGCCACCTGGTGCTGGCCGGTATTCTGGAGCGCCAGACCGATGAGCTGAAGGCCGCCTATGCGCCTTATCTGCAACTGGACGTGGCCGATAGCGAAGACGGTTGGGTGCTGATGACGGCACGGCGCGCAGCAGATTCCGCCACCGGGACAGGCCGCTGAGTTTCTGACCCTACAATCCACTGCGATGAGCCAGATAACGCGTTGCCCCCAGTGCCAGACCCGCTTCAAGGTGGTGGATGACCAGCTGCGCATCTCCGATGGCTGGGTGCGCTGCGGCAAATGCAAGGCGGTATTTGACGCGCTCACGCACCTGGTAGCCAGCGCGCCGGCGGCAGCGCCTGCCGGCCCGCAGGCGCCGTCTGTGGAACAGGCCGCTGTTGCAGCGCAGGCCCCGGTGGCGGCTCCGTCCATGGAGGCGGCGCTCAACCTCGAGCCCACGCAGGACGGGGCGGCGGTGCTGCGGACCGAGAACTCGCTGCAGGTCGACCCCCATGCCCAGGTGCCCGAGCTGTCGGTGCTGGTGTTTCCTCGCCGTGCCAATGCCAGCGGGGATTCGGGATATGTGGACTCGTCCTGGATGCAGGCTTATGGGGACGAGGCCGAAGCGCAGACCCCCGCCGCGCCACCTGCAGCGCAGGACCGCAGCGGTCTGGAAAGCGAATGGCAGCCGATGGCCGACCAGCGCCCGGAATCGCTGCGCAGCAGCCGGGTGGATTTTTCGGCGACCGACGATCTGGCAGAGCTGCAAGCCCGCGAGGGCCGCTTGCTGGAGGCCATTGCCGAGCGCCAAAAGCCTGCAGCTGTGGCTGCGCCGCCAGCGCCCGTGCAGCCCGCTGCTGTGGATGATGCCCCGCTGCCCGTCGCTGCGGAGGTGGTGGCACCTGTTGCCCCTGTTGACCCCGTCGCAAACGACCGGCATGTCCAGGAACCTGCTTCTCCTCCGCCGTATTTGCGGCAGAGCAGCGCCCATGGTCTGTCCGACCCCGCCCCGGTAGCGCGGCAAGAGGATGAACTGCTGCTGGCGCCCGAGATGGCGGGCAGAAGCCTGCATGCGGGCAAGGTAGAGCCCTCGCTGTCCGGGCCGACCAACTATGTGGCGCAGATGGATGAGGCCGTTGCGGCGGCCGATGCCGCGGCGGCCGATGCCGCGGCTGCCGTTGGCATGGATAGGGCCGCCGAGCCCGGCTTTGTGCGCGCTGCCAAACGCAAGGCGTTCTGGCGCAAGCCCTGGGTGGTGGTGCTGTCACTGCTGCTCAGTCTGCTGCTGTTGGCGGCCTTGCTGCTGCAGATGGCGCTGACCCAGCGGGACCGCCTGGCGCTGGCCCAGCCCCAGTGGCGGCCAGCACTACAAGCGGCCTGCCGCCTGGCGGGTTGCGAGATAGCGCCGCCTCGGCAACTGCAGTCCGTCTCTATCGACAGCACCAGTTTCAACGCCGTGGGGCCACGCCAGTTCCGGCTGCGGGTGGTGTTGCGCAATGGGGCGGACTATCCGGTGGCAGTCCCTGCGCTGGAGTTGAGCCTCAACGACGCGGCAGAGAAGCTGGTGCTGCGCCGCGTGCTGCGCCCGCAGGAGCTGCAGGCACCAGACGCGCTGCAAGCGCATGGCGAGTGGGCGGCGGAGATGGTCATCCAGGTGGCAGAGGCTGCCGGCGATGTGGTGGGCTACCGCGTACTCGCGTTCTACCATTGAAATTTTGATAACAGAAAGAATAGCTTTATGGCTTCGCTGATCTGCGGCTCGCTCGCGTTTGACAACATCATGACCTTCTCTGGCCGCTTTGCCGACCAGATCATGCCCGATCAGATTCATATCCTGAACGTGTCCTTTCTGGTGCCGACCCTGCGGCGGGATTTTGGCGGCTGCGCCGGCAATATCGCCTACGCGCTGAACCTGCTGGGCGGCAAAGCCCTGCCGATGGCCGTCGTCGGTCATGACGGTGATGGCTACGTAGCGCATTTCAAGCAGCTGGGCATCGACACGCGCTTCATCAAGAAGCTCGACGACCATTACACTGCCCAGTGCATGATCACCACCGACATGGACAACAACCAGATCACCGCCTTCCACCCCGGCGCGATGATGCAGGCCCATCAAAACACCATCACCAAAGACTGCGGCGCAGCCATTGGCATCGTGGCGCCCGATGGCCGTGACGCCATGCTCCAGCACGCCGAGCAGCTGCATGCCGCCGGCATTCCCTTTGTGTTTGACCCCGGCCAGGGCCTGCCGATGTTCGATGGCAATGACCTGCGCCACTTCATCAGCCTGGCCACCTGGGTGACCGTGAACGACTACGAAGGCAAGATGCTGAGCGAGCGCACTGGCCTGTCGTTTGCCGATATCTCGACCCAGGTGCAGGGCCTGATGGTGACCCTGGGCGCCGAGGGCTGCGATCTGTGGGAGAACGGCGAGCGCACCCATGTGCCTGGCATCCAGGCCGCTGCGGTCGTCGATCCGACCGGCTGTGGCGACGCCTGGCGCGGTGGTTTGTTGTGGGGCCTGGAGCATGGCCGCCCGCTGCGCCAATGCGTGGAACTGGGCAACCGCATGGGCTCGCTGAAGATCGCAGCACGCGGGCCGCAAAACTACCAGCTGGATTTTGACCCTGCAGCGGTCTGAGGCGGCGGCGCAAACCCCCTGGGTTGCGCCTTGCCGTCACGCTGGTTCAACGGGGGCCCAACGCGGGAAATGCGCCCGATGGGCTGAGGCGGGGCAAGCGCTCCTCTGAGCGGGCTCGAGCATCAACCCTTCGCAAAGGCCTCCAGCGCCTCGCCGGTCATCCGGTATTTGATCCATTCGCTCTGCGGCTTGGCACCCAGGCTGTCATAGAACTGGATCGATGGGGTGTTCCAGTCCAGCACGCTCCATTCGAAGCGCCCGCAGTCCTTGTCCAGCGCGATGCGCGCCAGGTGGCGCAGCAAGGCTTTGCCCGCGCCGCTGCCGCGGTGGCTGGGGTCCACGTACAGGTCTTCCAGGTACAGGCCATTGCGCCCCTGCCAGGTGGAGTAATTGAAGAAATACACCGCAAAGCCGATGGCCAGGCCATCCTCCTCGCAGATCAGCCCATGCGCGGTGGCACCTGCACTGAACATGGTCTTGTGCACATGGGCCGGTGTGGAGAGCACCTCGTGCTCGGCGTTTTCATAGACCGCCAGATCGCGCACAAAGCGCAGGATGGTATCGGTGTCGTCGATGGTGGCGGGGCGAATGGTCAATGGCATACGGAAAAGCCGCGTAGGGCGCTGGCAAGCAAAAGCTCAATCGTACAACGGCAGCCAGGCGTGCACGGCCCAGGCCAGCACAATGCCGCAAACCACGCCACCCAGAATCTCGGCAAGGCTGTGGCCCATGCGTTCGCGCAGTGCAGTGGTCGCCGCCGCCGGGGCCTGCTGCTGTAGACGGTTGATGGCCTGCGCATGCTTGCCTACCTGCCGGCGCAGGCTGCTGGCATCCAACACGACGATGAATGCCAGGGTCAGGGCAACGCCAAAAGCCGGGTGGTCAATACCATGCTTGAAAGCAACCAGCGCAGCCATGCTGCTGACGATCGCGCTGTGGTTGCTGGGCATGCCGCCATAGCCAATCAAGCCAAAGGCGGGCTTGCCCGCGCGCCAGCTGTTGATCAGAAACTTCAGTGAGCCGGCCACCAGCCAGGCCAGCAGCGGGGTCAGCAGATAGGACAGATCCATGCTTATCCTTTCAGTCCCGCCAGCGCCCACAGGCACACCAGCACCCATGCCAGTACCGTCAGCAGCAGCGGCAGATCGCTGAGCAAGGCATCGGTGGGCGACTCACCGCCGTCGAGCTTTTCCACCACATACCAGTAGCGAAACAGCCCGAACAGGACCAGCGGAATCGACACCACGAGTTGCGGGCGGACCGACATCACAAACATGCTGTAGAACAGCAGGGCACCGGTCGCAGCGATCTCGGCATAGCGCTCCACCAGCGACACCGAATATTTCTGCAAGACTGCCCGGGCTTCGGTACCCGTTTGCAGCAATTCCTGGCGCCGCTTGAGCGCCGCAAGATACAGCGCCAGACACAAGGTGGTGACAAACATCCAGGAGCTGATTGGCACCTGCAGCGCCTGCGCGCCGCCCCATACGCGCAGTACAAAGCCGATGGCGATCGTGAAAATATCCAGGACCGGCTGGTGCTTGAGGTAGTAGCTGTAGGCCAGATTCAGCACCAGGTAGGCGGCAATCACTGGCAGCACCTGCGGGGCCCATGGCCAGGCGGCCAGCAGCAGCGCATACAGCACCAGCAGCAGCAGCAGCGCCTGGCGCACCGTGACCAGGCCCGCGGCGAGGGGGCGGGTCCGGGATTTGCGGGGGTGCTTGCGGTCCTGATCGATATCACGCAGGTCGTTGACGATGTAGGTAGCCGAGGAGGCCACACAAAACAGCAGCATGGCCAGCAGCGCCTGGACTACGGCATGCCGGTCGGTGAACGAGCCGGTGAATACCAGCGGTGCCAGCACAAAACCGTTCTTGATCCACTGGCGTGGCCGCATCAGGCGCAGCAAGCCGAGCAGGCGTTGAGAGGGCGAAGCAGTGGTCGCGGGCATGGCGCTATCTTGCAGCACGCAGACGCTCTAGTACGCCAAAAATGGCACCTAACCAGAGCAGGATAAAGCCCGGCAGGAAGACGGCTGCATGGCGCTCTACCTCGACCATACCGTCGCCAAACACCGAGCTAAAGATGCTGTAGAAGCACAGCAAGCCGCCGATCCAGATGGCATGTGCCCACAGGGATTGGCGACCACGAGGCAGGAGCGCATAGACAAATGCCGCTGCTGCCAGCATGGCCATGACAGCAACCATTGCCAGGTACAGACCTCGTGGGGCACTGACGATCAGAGATGAGGGCGAACTGGCATACATGCCCGGAGACAGCTCACTGGCACGGTAAGGATAGAGTTGCGGGAAAAAGCCATAGACCGGTTTGTAGGCCTCCACGCCCGCGAGCAGCGTCTTGGCAATAGTCGCTGGTTGCTTGACTGCCAGGTTCAGCAGCTTTAAGCGGCTGATGCTGGCAACCTCCGGGCAGATATTCTGTTTGAGGCCATGGTTGAAGGCATGCGCGCCAATGCCGGCCATCTGGGCGCATTCAGGGCGCAGACCCAGGCTGACTGCAGCTTCTTCAGGGTTGCGGGAGTGCATCAGCACGCCATAAAAGATGGTGTCGGTGCGGTTGACGCGGTCGATGCCAGCATAGAACTCCTGGCTTTGTGCGGGGCGCAGATAGCTATGGCACAGGCTGGCCAGCAGTACAGCGCAAAGCATCGCGGTGCTGTGCAGGCGGTACTGCCTGCCATTGAAGAGCAGGAAGAAGGCCGTCAGCACGATGGCCAGGTAAAAGTACTGCTGGTTGGAAAACCCGAGCATGAAAGTCAGCAACGCGAGCAGCAGCGAGGCCCAGGGACTGCGCGAGAACGCATCCAGGCGGCAGGCCAGCAAAGCCGTGACGACAAATAACGAGAAGAACAGGCTGCTGAAGACCGGGTAGAGCGACTGGAAATACAGCAAGGTGCTCATGTCCCACCACAGCAGCACAAAACAGGCACTGAGAAACACGCGCAGGCGCATGCTGCGCAAGGCCCACATCAGCGCGGTATAGGCCAGCAGCACGATGACCCATTTGGCATAGGCCAGGTGCTGGATGGGGAAGGTGTCGCCCACGCTGTGGCCCAGCTTGAGTGCGCTGAGGTAAATGGTTTCAGCCGTCGGATTGCAAAACTGCCACAGCCTTTCGCCGTTGTAGTGCAGCTGCGCGACCACCCGGTCAGGCGCAGGGCTGTGGAAGGCTTCGGACTGGGCATCAAAGTTCCAGATGCCTACGCAGCCGGAGGTGCGCAGGAAATCGAAATTGTTGGGGTAGCCGAGCACAGGCGAGTGCGCGCTGAACACCAGAAAACGAACTGTACCCAGCAGCACTAGCACGGCAATGAGCAGCCAGGGCCCGCGGGCACCTGGGCGGTTGGAGACAAAGGCTTGCATGGGCGCTATTGTCCGTTGCCCGCCAGCACTTTCTGCACGATCTGGAAATGGTCCTCAAAAAACTCGGCCTCGCGGGCGCGTATCGCATCGATGCTGAGCCAGAAGGCCTCGGCTGCATCATCGTCGGCACGCACCGCAGGCTTGGGGCTGCGCTGCAGGTCGAAATAGTGCACATGGGTGATGGTGCGGCCACGCTGGCTGCGGTCCGGGTGGTCGAACACGGTGACCGACTGCAAGCTGGCCTGCAACTGGGCCTCATTCAACGCGCAATGCGTCTCTTCCTGGAGTTCGCGCAGGCACGATTGCCAGAGGCTGTCGCGCGGCTCGACAAAGCCGCCGGGCAAGGCCAGCAGACCCTTGCCGGGCGCATGGCCACGGCGAATCACCAGCACATCATTGCCGCAGCGCAGCAGCGCATCGACGGTCACGAAGACCGGCGGGTAGGGCGCTGCCGCCCAGGAGGCCTGGTAGCGGCGCAGCATCTGCCATTCGGTTTGCAGTGCGGCGTATTCGGGGGTGGCGCGGAACTGCTGCAGAAATTGCAGCGAGCTGGCCGGCAGCATGCCGGCCAAGGCGGCCAGGCCTGCTGCGGAATCATTGCCTTGCAAGCCAAAGTAGGCGTCGCGGATGGGGGTGGCGTCAATGCTGTTCTGGCGCGGCAGGCTGACCAGCTCCCAGCCGGGAAAGTGGGCCAGGTAGCTGCTGCTCTCGTCCTTGAAGTGGCCCACCAGGCCAATGCGGGCGCCGGGCTGGCTATGGCTGGTGACGGCTTCGCGCACGGCCGTGACCCAGCGCGGCTCGTCGTAGTAATCGCGGATGGGCACAAACACCAGGCGCGCCGCATCGGCCGGGCTCAGTGCTGCGGCAAACATCTGCGCACGCTCTTGCCAGGTGAAGGGGTTTTTCGGGCTGCGGGCCTGCAGTGCCGATCCCAATACCACCACCACCTTGCTGGCGCGGGCAAGCGCGTGCTGCAGCAAGGCCAGGTGGCCCAGGTGCGGCGGCTGGAAGCGGCCAATCAATACCGCCAGGTCATAGTGCTCGTTAGCTGCGCTCATATCTCGTTGTCTTGGTGCCTGCTGGTGTGCTGGTTGGGGATTATGCGCTGGGCATGCGCCGGCTCGCTTCAGGGGTAGTAGGCCGCAATCGGCATTTGCCGGCCGGTGCCAAAGGCGCGGGGGCGCAGGCGCAGAATGGGCGGCGCCTGGCGGCGCTTGTATTCGCTGCGGTGGACCATGCGCTGCACCTTGGCGACGGTCTGGCGGCCCGCGTCCGTCTGCGCCAGCCGCTCGACGAACTGCTGGGCGGCGTTGAATTCCAGGGTCGACAGGCGCTGGCCTTCAATCAGGATCTTGAGGATCTCGTCGAGCACCGCATAGGGCGGCAGGCTGTCCTCGTCCTTCTGGTCGGGGGCCAGCTCGGCCGATGGCGGCTTGTCGATGATGGCCTCGGGGATCAACTCGCGCCCGGCGCTGGCGTTGAGGTGGCGCGAGAGCGCGAAGACCTCCGTCTTGTACAGGTCGCCCAGCAGCCCCAGGCCACCATTGGTGTCGCCATACAGGGTGCAATAGCCTACGGAGATTTCGGACTTGTTGCCCGTGGTCAGCAGCAGATGGCCGAAGGCATTGCTGTACTCCATCAGGATGGTGCCGCGAATGCGGGCCTGAACGTTCTCCAGCGGCAGGCCCTGCAGTGGCGCGCCAAAGCTGGTCTCGAACTGCCGGGCATAGCCCTGTACCAGGTCGGCAATCGGGTGGGTGTGCAGCGCAATGCCCAGGTTGCGGCACAGTGCCACCGAGTCGTCCACCGAGCCGCTGGAGGAGTAGCGCGAGGGCATGGTGATGCCGACCACGTTCTCGGGGCCGAGTGCCTCTGCTGCCAGCGCCAGGGTGAGCGCGGAATCGATGCCGCCCGAGCTGCCCACGACGACCTGGCGAAAGCCGCAGCGGCGCGCATAGTCGCGCAGACCCAGAATGATCTGCTGGCGGTAGAACTCCATCGTCGGCAGGCCTTCTGCCGGTGGGCGGGCAGGTGGCGTGCCATCGGGCAGGCAGAAGCCGCCGTTGTCAAAGCCCAAGGTGCAGACGGTTTGCACAAAGCGCGGCGCTTCCCAGACGATGCCGCGCTCGGGCTGCACCGCAAACGATGCACCATCGAACACGATCTGGTCCTGGCCCCCGATCTGGTTGACATACAGGATCGGCAGGCCGTGGCGGCGCGCGGCCTGGCTGAAGATCTGGTGGCGTTCCTCGCGCTTGCCCAGGTGGCTGGGGCTGGCGTTGATGCTGACGACCACATCGGGGGCCGCATCGGCCATGCGCTCGAACGGGTTGGTCGCGTAGTCGGCACCGCTGTCGTTCCAGCCGTCCTCACAGATCAGAAAGCCGACCTGCATCTGGCCGATGCGCAGCACCTTGGCCACATCGCGGCCCGGCTCGAAGTGGCGGCGCTCGTCAAAGATGTTGTAGGTGGGCAGCAGCTGCTTGTCGTACTGCAGGCGGATGGCGCCGTTGTGCAGCACCAGCAGGCTGTTGTGCAGATGCTTGCCCGGGCCGGCGGCGCGGGTAGGCGCGCCCAATACCCAGTGCAGATCGGGCAGCTGCTGGCTCTCTTGCAACAGGCGCGCAATGCCGGCATCCACGCGGGCCAGAAAATCGGGCTCGTCGAGCAGATCGCCGGGGTAGTAGGCGGTCAGTGACAGCTCGGCAAAGACGACCAGCTGCGCGCCTTCGGCCTGCGCCTGGCGGGCGGCGGCCACCATCTGGTCGATATTGCCATCCATGTCGCCGACGGTGGGGTTCAGTTGGGCCAGGGTGATCTTGAGCATGGCGGCTCCTTAATGCGTCACATGGAACACTTGCTTGAGGTAGGCGAGGTAGGTCTCGTCGTCGCACAGGGTCTTGCCTGGGCTGTCACTGAGCTTGGCCACCGGTTGGCCATTGGCGTGGGTGAGCTTCATCACGATGTTGAGCTGCTTGAGACCCATGTCATTGGCAAGTTGCGTACCTATGCCAAAACCGCACTGGATGCGATCGGCGAAGTGCTGGTAGAGTGCCAGCGCGCTGTCCAGGGTCAGTCCATCGGAGAACACCAGGCGCTTGGAATGCGCATTGATGCGCAGCTTGGCGTAGTGGGCCAACGCTTTTTCGCCCCATTCATAGGGGTCACCGGAGTCATGGCGCAAGCCGTCGAACAGCTTGGCAAAGTACATGTCGAAATCGGCGAGGAAGGCATCCATGCCCACCGTGTCGGTCAGTGCGATTCCCAGGTCGCCCCGGTACTCTTGCACCCAGTCTTCGAGCGCGGCGATCTGGAAATCGCGCAGCCGCACGCCGTGGGCCTGGTAGCTTTGCAGGTATTCATGGGCCATGGTGCCGATCGGCACCAGGTTCAGGTCACGGGCCAGCAGCACATTGGAGGTGCCCTTGAACCACTGCGCCGTCTGCGTGGCAAAAGCCTGCACCACCTCGCGCTGCCAGGGGGCCGAAAAGCGCCGGCGCACGCCAAAGTCAAACAGCTCAAAAGGGTGGCGGTGCTTGGCCTCTTGCGCCAGCTCCTGCAGCCGCACGATCTTGGCGCCCAGGCGCTTGCGCCCTTCGGCCAGCGCGCTGGCCTGGTCAAAGCGGCGGAAGTACAGCTCGTTGACGATGGAGAGCACAAAGATCTCGAAGCCCATCACATGCACCTGGGGGCCATGGGCGACGATATGCAGGCCATCGCCATCGCCATCGGGCTCGACCTCGATGAAATCACGCTGGAACTGGAAGATGCGCAGAAAGTCGATGAAGTCGCTCTTCATGAAGCGCAGGCTGGCCAGGTAGTCGAGCTCATCCTTCTTGAACTTCAGCGCGCACAGCGCGTCGATCTCGGCGCGCACCTCGGCCAGCAGATCGACCAGCGGAAACTCGGTCTGCGAGCGGCAGACAAAGCGGTAGGTGGACTGGGTCTGCGGATGGCGATGGAGCATGGCCTGCCACATCGTGAACTTGTACAAATCGGTGTCGAGCAGGCTGGTGATGATGGGCTGCATACCGCGTCTTTCTCTGTCAAAAATGAGAGCTGCCAGCGCCAGTTCAGTCCGTGCTGGCGCTGAAGTATTTATAAATGGAAAGCAGTGCTGGTGCAGCAGCGTACACCGATGGCGCGCATCTGCTGCAAAAAGGTTTCTTGGGCCGCTTCAAAGCCAGCGACGGGGCTCATGCAGTCGGTCAGCAGGACGATGCGCGAGAAATCCTCGGCACCCCAAAGCGGCCCCATATGCTGCACGATGTGCTCGGTGGTGGCACGCACGCAGTGGCTGCCCGCCTCACCGGCAATCACCAGCGTATCGGCCTGCGCCAGCTGCTGCAGCAGGGCGGTGTTGAGTCCGGTGTCCGCATCCTGCGGATCGGGCACCTCGGCGCAGATGGCGCTGTAGTGTTCGGTGTAGGGGTTCATGCCCTTGAACACATGCTTGACGGCGCGTTGGCGCTGGCTCTGCCATTGGCGGCAGGCATTCAGGATGCTGGCGTGCACGCCGTGGCCGATGCTGCCGATTTCGCAGTGCAGCGGCCAGACCATCAAGGTGTAGCGGCCCTGCGCTTCCAGTGCATCCAAATAGGCGAGGCTGCGGTCCTGCTCGTCCGGGTTGCGGGGCCTGAAGCTGCCGTCGCGCAGCTGCGCGGCCGTGATGGCGGTAAAGGGCTGCACCGGGCTGCCATCGCCTTGCTGCCAGAAGGCGGGATGCGCAATGTCGTAGGCCTGGTGGGAGTCGAGCGTGACGGTGATGCCATCGAGCTGAGAGGCATGCTGCAGCAGCCATTGCGCCAGGCGTTGCATGTCTGCATGGGCGCCCGCCACAGGCAGGCTGGGGGCAAATGGCGAGGGGTTTGCCGCACTGCTGGGGCGCCAATCTGGCGGCAGGTCGCAAAAGTCGTTTTGCGGGTCGATGATGAGCAGCTGTGTGCGTTGGCGCATGTCTTTCTCCTTCAATGAATGCCAGTCTACGCCTGTTAAAATAATTTTGCAACTAACTGATTGTGGGGCCGGCAGCAAATCCTTGGCCTGAAGCCTATGTTTGTATTGATTCCGGGTAGCTGCGGCGGCATACTTCCCTTTATGAGAAAGACTTGGTACAGAAATGATGCAAAGTGAAACCGCCTTGGGCCAGGTGCTGACCACCGTGGATGTGGTGGTGCTGACCTTGGTGGACGGGGTGTTGAGCGTCGTGCTGGTGCAGCGCGAGCGCGCGCCGTTTGCCGGGGTGTGGGCTTTGCCGGGCGGCTACATCCATGCGCAAGAAGACGCCGATGCCCATGCCAGTGCCGCCCGTGTGCTGCGCAGCAAGGCGGGGATTGAAGACGCTTATCTGGAGCAACTGGCCACGTTTACCGGCCCGGCACGGGACCCGCGCGGCTGGTCGGTCGCCATCAGCTATTGCGCCCTGATCCCGCAGCAGAAGCTGCCGACCCATCGGCCCGGGCTGAAGCTGGTGCCGGTCACTGCCACCGGCCAGTTGCCGTTTGACCATGCACAAATCCTGCAGGCCGCAGTGGCGCGGGTGCGCAGCAAGAGCCAGTACTCCTCGCTGCCGGTGCATTTCTTTGGCGAGAGCTTTACCTTGCCGCAGTTGCAGCAGGTCTATGAAAGCATTTTGGGCGAGCCGCTGAACAAGGTGAGTTTTCGGCGCAAGATGGACGAGCTGGGCATGCTCGAGCCCGTGCCCGGCGAAATGCAGGCTGGTGGCGCGCACCGGCCTGCACAGCTGCACCGGGTGCGGCCGGAGTTCAGGCAGCAGCTGGCGCTGAGTGCTAGAGGACTGTGAGTGCGTTGCCTTGGCTGACGAGTACCCATAAAAAAATCCGCTGGATCACTCCGAGCGGATTTCTTGTGAAGACAGACCTGAATTACTTCAGACCGGCAGCAGCACGCAGCAGCGCAGCCTTGTCGGTTCGTTGGCTTCGGCCGGGCCTGACGGCCCTTCACATCGCAAGCGATGTGAGCCTGCGCCGAAGAACCGACAAACGCGCTACGCTCAGGGCCTTACAGGCCCGCAGCAGCGCGCAGCACTGCTGGCTGTCAGCGGTCTTTGGCTTCGGCCGGGCCTGGCGGCCCTTCACATCGCAAGCGATGTGAGCCTGCGCCGAAGAACCGACAAACTCGCTGCGCTCGGGGGCCTTACAGGCCCGCAGCAGCGCGCAGCACTGCTGCCTTGTCGGTTCTTTCCCAAGTGAACTCCGGCTCCTCACGGCCAAAGTGGCCATACGCCGCCGTCTTGCTGTAGATCGGGCGCAGCAGGTCCAGCATCTGGATGATGCCTTTGGGACGCAGGTCGAAGTGCGCGGCCACCAGCTTGGCGATGTCGGCATCGGGGATCACGCCGGTGCCTTCGGTGTAGACGGTGATGTTCATCGGGCGGGCCACGCCGATCGCGTAGGCCACCTGCACCTGGCACTGGCGCGCCAGACCGGCAGCGACGACGTTCTTGGCGACGTAGCGGGCAGCGTAGGCGGCAGAGCGGTCCACCTTGGTTGGGTCCTTGCCGGAGAAGGCGCCGCCGCCGTGGGGGCAGGCACCGCCGTAGGTGTCCACAATGATCTTGCGGCCGGTGAGGCCACAGTCGCCCTGCGGGCCGCCCACGACGAAACGGCCGGTGGGGTTGATCAGGTACTTGGTGTCCTGCAGCCATTCGGATGGCAGCACGGGCTTGATGATCTCTTCGATGATGGCTTCGGTGAAGCTGGCCTTCATCTTGGTAGCGGTTTCCGACTGGTCGGGGCTGTGCTGGGTGGACAGCACCACGGTGTCGATGCTGTGGGGCTTGCCATCCACATAGCGCATGGTGACCTGGCTCTTGGCGTCAGGGCGCAGGAAAGGCAGACGGCCATCCTTGCGCAGCTGGGCCTGGCGCTCGACCAGACGGTGTGCGTAGTAGATCGGCGCGGGCATCAGCTCGGGCGTTTCGTCGCAGGCATAGCCGAACATCAGGCCCTGGTCGCCAGCACCGGTGTTCAGTTCATCATCGCTGGCCTTGTCCACGCCCTGGGCGATGTCCTGGCTCTGCTTGTCATAGGCCACCAGCACAGCGCAACCCTTGTAGTCGATGCCGTAATCGGTGTTGTCGTAGCCGATGCGCTTGATGGTGTCGCGGGCCACCTGGATGTAGTCCACGTTGGCGCCGGTGGTGATCTCGCCTGCCAATACCACCAAACCGGTGTTGGTCAGTGTCTCCGCAGCCACCCGGCTGTGCGGATCTTGGGTGAAAATAGCGTCCAAAATCGCATCAGAGATCTGGTCGGCTACTTTATCGGGGTGGCCTTCGGATACCGATTCCGAGGTGAACAGAAAATCGCTGTTTGCCATAAACAAAAAACTCCTTCGTTAACTTGGGCAATTGCGTTGCCCGAGCCTTGAGGGAGCCTGGCGAACGCTTTAGCAGTTTGTTTTTAACGTCGCCCTGCAAGTTGCTCTTTAACTCAGCGACCGACATATTCTAATGCCATTCTTGTTTCGACTGTTTGCTGCGCTGCCGTTGTGGCTATTGCATGGCCTGGGCGCTGTCCTGGGCTGGCTCACCTTTGCCGCCTCCCCCACCTACCGCCGGCGCTTTGTGGCCAATGCCCGGCAGGCAGGCTACCGCTTTGCCGATGTGAAAAAAGCGGTGGCCCATGCCGGCCGCATGGTGGCCGAGGTGCCGCGCCTGTGGTTTGGTGCCCCGCTGCCCTGTGACATCCATGGCGCCGAAGTGATCGAGCAGGCACTGGCCGATGGCAAGGGCATTGTGTTCTTGACCCCGCACATGGGGTGTTTTGAGCTCTCGGCCCAGTACATGGCACGGCGCTGGGGCGTGGTGCATGGCCCCATCACCGTGCTCTACCGCCCGGCGCGCCAGACCTGGTTGGCCAAGCTGATGGAGACGGCGCGCGCGCGTCCTGGCCTGGCCTCGGCACCGACGACGATGGCGGGGGTGCGGCAAATGATCAAGGCCTTGCGCCAAGGCCATAGCGTGGGTCTGCTGCCTGACCAGGTACCGCCCGACGGCCAGGGCATGTGGGTGCCGTTTTTTGGCAAGCCGGCTTACTCGATGACCTTGGCCGCCAAGTTGGCCCAGCAGACCGGTGCGGCTGTTATATTGGCGCGCTGTGTGCGCCGGCCTCTGGGCCGGGGCTTTGATCTGTATGTGCGCGGCCTGCAGGCCCCGCTGGCCCAGGAGGCCGAAGCCGCCGTGCTGCAGATCAACCAGGAAATGGAGCGTCTGATCCGCGAGAGCCCCGAGCAGTACCTGTGGGGCTATGCGCGCTACAAGCAGCCGCGCAGTCTGGCTGCCGCTCCCTCGGAAGGTCAAAAGCATGGGTAAGTTGTTTATCGGTTGGATGTGGCTGATGTCGCACCTGCCTTTGTCGGTGTTGCGCGGCCTGGGCTGGTTGATGGGGCGCGTGCTGTTCTATCTGGTGCCATCGCGCCGCCGCATTGCGCTGCGCAACCTCGAGCTGTGCTTTCCCGAGACCACTGCCGCGCAGCGGCGCGACTGGGCCAAGCAGAGTTTTGTGGTGTTCTGCCAAACCTGGCTGGACCGCAGCTGGCTGTGGTTCGCGCCGCAAAAGACCTTGGAGAAACGCACCCGCATGACGGGCGCGCTGCAGGAGCTGGAAGGCGATACGCCGACCATCATCTTTGCGCCGCACTTCTACAGCATGGATGCCGGGGGCACGGCGCTCACCATCCACTGCAACCGGCCCTTCACCAGCATCTTCTCGACCCAGCCCAATGCCGATGTCGATGCCTGGATCCGCAAGGGCCGCCAGCGCTTTGGCGATGTGCGCATGCTCAACCGCGACGATGGCATCAAGCCCATCATTGCCAGCCTGCGCAAGGACCATGGGTTGTTGTACCTGCTGCCGGACATGGACTTCGGCCCGAATGACTCGCTGTTCGTGCCCTATTTCGGCCAGGTGGCCGCGACCATTCCGTCGCTGTCGCGCTTTGCGCGGCTGGGCAAGGCTAAGGTGATCGGCATGTACACCCGGCTGACGCCCCAGGGCTACGAGGTCACCATCTCGCCGGCCTGGCAGGACTTTCCCAGCGACGATGTGGTGGCTGACACCACGCGCCAGAACCGCGAGCTCGAAGCCCAGATCCGCACCATGGTGCCCCAGTACTACTGGGTGCACAAGCGCTTCAAGACCCGGCCGGAAGGCGAGCCCTCGCTCTATGCATAAACAACCAAGGCCCTTTCGGGCCTTGGTAGTGTTGTGCCTTGGCGGGCGTTTGGCTTATTGATCGTCCGCAGGGGCCTCTGGCGCCGCAACAGCGGCCTCGGGGCTGGCCAGCCCTTCCGGGTGCGACCACTGCCACAGCAGCTGGGCCACCTTGTCCACATTCTGCTTTTTCAGCGCGCTGAACAGCATCACCTCGCCACCACCGGCATTGAGCTTGGTGATGGACAGGATCTTGGCCTGCTCGACGCGGGTCAGCTTGTCGGCCTTGGTGAGCAAAATCAAGAACTTGAGGCCTTGCTCCACCCGAGGGCGGATGATGTCGAGCAGCGCTTCGTCGAGCTCGGTCAGGCCCAGGCGCGGGTCGCAGAGCAGCACAATGCCGGTCAGGCTGGGGCGGCTGACCAGGTAGTTCACCATGACCTGCTGCCAGCGTTTCTTGTCCTCGCGTGAGACGGCCGCATAGCCGTAACCGGGCAGGTCGGCCAGCACGGCATCCATGACGCCTTTCTTGCCCAGCGAAAACAGGTTGATGTGCTGGGTGCGCCCGGGCTTTTTCGACGCAAAGGCCAGCTGGTTCTGCTGGGTCAGCGTGTTGATCGACGTGGACTTGCCGGCATTGGAGCGGCCCACAAAGGCGAACTCGGGCACATCGACGACAGGCAATTGGTGCAGTTGCGCAGCGGTGGTGAAGAAGCGGGCGGTGTGCATCCAGCCCATAGCCGCCTTGCCATCGATGCCTGGGCTTGGCGTGTCTGCAACGGCTTGGGGGGTACTAGGTGTTGTCGTCATGTGCGTTCGAGTCTATCTAAGGCATCATTGTAGAATCTGGCCGCTTTGGCCTTATACCCATAAACCAGACAAAGACCCACGATATGAAGTTGCTCGCCCCTTTGCTGACAACGGCTGTACTGGCTTTCTGTTCCGTTTCTGTGTATGCGGCGTCCGAGACGCCCAACCGGTCGCCCAAGCCAGACCTGGTCAAAGGGGAGGCCAGCTACACCGCCGTCTGCGTGGCCTGCCACAATGCCGATGGCAACGCCTCCATTGCCATCAACCCCAAACTGTCGCAGCAGCATCCCGAGTACCTGCTCAAGCAGCTGCAGGAGTTCAAATCCGGCAAGCGCAAGGACCCGGTGATGCAGGGCATGGTCGCAGGTCTGTCGGATGCGGACATGCTCAACATCTCCGCCTGGCTGGCCAGCAAACCCGGCAAGCTGGGTTTTGCCAAGGACAAGGAGGCCGTTGCGTTGGGCGAGCGCATCTACCGCGGCGGTGTGCCTGACCGCCAGATTGCTGCCTGCGCGGGCTGCCACAGCCCCAATGGGGCTGGCATTCCGGCCCAGTACCCGCGCCTGGCAGGCCAGAACGCCGATTACGTCAGCAAGACCTTGCATGATTTCCGCGATGGCAAGCGTGGCAACAGCTTGCAGATGACGGGGGTCACCGCCAAGATGAACGACAAGGAAATCAAGGCAGTGTCAGACTATATTGCGGGCTTGCGTTAGGCTTTTTCTGGGGGCTTGTGTCCGCGCCAACACATTGATGGCGCTGCGGGGCATTTTCTGGACCTCCGGGCTATCCCTAGGTGGGCCTACTAAACTTACGCGTTCTGCGAACTTGTACCCGGGTGGTGACTCCATGGTGTGCGGACTGGCAGCGCAGCAGCGGTCCTGCCCCTGCTTTTCACCGATAGCGTCGTACCATGTCTGAATCTTCTCCCCCGCCAGCGCAACTGCAGCCCCAATTGGCCCCTCGGGCTGTCTATGAGATGCTGTCGTCGATGCGCTTTGCGATTGCGCTGCTGTCGATCATCTGCATTGCCTCGGTCATTGGCACCGTGCTGCGCCAGCATGAGCCGGCCGTCAACTATGTCAACCAGTTCGGTCCTTTCTGGGCGCAGCTGTTTCTCGTGCTCAAGCTCAATGCCGTCTACAGCGCCTGGTGGTTCCTGCTGATTCTGGCGTTCTTGGTGACCAGCACCAGCCTGTGCATTGCCAAGCATGCGCCTAAATACCTGGCTGATTTGCGCCACTACAAAGAGAATCTGCGGGTGCAAAGCCTGCAGGCCTTCCACCACCAGGCCAGCGCCCATCTGGCAGAGACCCCGGCGCAAGCAGCGCAGCGGGTGGGGGCGCAACTGGCCGGCAATGGCTGGAAGGTGCGCTTGCAAGAGCGCAGCGATGGCTGGATGGTGGCGGCCAAGGCCGGTGCTGCCCACAAGATAGGCTACCTGGCCGCGCACAGCGCCATCGTGCTGATTTGCCTGGGCGGCCTGCTCGATGGTGATTTGATGGTGCGCGCGCAAATGTTGCTGGGGGGCAAGACCACCTTCAGCGGCAGCGGCATGATTGCCGATGTGCCCGAGCAGCACCGGCTGTCCGTCCGCAACCCGACGTTCCGGGGCAATCTGATCGTGGCCGAAGGCGCACAATCGGGCACGGCCATCCTCAACCAGTCGGATGGCATCCTGCTGCAGGATCTGCCGTTTTCGGTGGAGCTGAAGAAGTTCATTGTCGAGTACTACTCGACCGGTATGCCCCGGCTGTTCGCCAGCGAAGTGGTGCTGCATGACAAGGAAACGGGGGCCTCGGTCGAAAAGCGCATCGAGGTGAACCATCCCGCCAGCTACCAGGGCATCGAGATCTACCAATCGAGCTTTGAAGACGGCGGATCGCGGCTGCAACTGCGCGCAGTGCCGCTGGTGCCCGGCATGAAGAGCTTTGAGGTCAAGGGTGAGGTGGGGGCGTCCACGCAGATCACGATGGGAGAGGGGCAGGCGCCGCTGGAGATGGAGTTCACCGGCCTGCGCACCATCAATGTGGAGAACATGGGCGCCAACCCGGGCGATGCAGTGCAAGGCGGCACCGATGTGCGCAAGGTGGATTTGAGATCCAGCCTGGACAACCACCTGGGCGCCGGCAACAAGGTAACCACGCCGCGCGATCTGCGCAATGTGGGTCCCAGCGTCAGCTACAAGCTGCGCGACGCCGCCGGCCAGGCGCGCGAGTTCAACAACTACATGCTGCCCGTTGACATGGGGGATGGCCAGCCGGTGTACCTGTGGGGTGTGCGTGAAACCTTGGCCGACCAGTTCCGCTATCTGCGTATTCCCGCCGATGAGCAATCGAGCTACCGGGGATTTTTGCGCCTGAAGGCGGCACTGCAAACGCCCGCGATGCGCGAGCGGGCCGTGCAGCAGTATGTGGAGGGCGCCGTCGAAGCAGGCCGCCCGGCGTTGCGCGAGCAACTGTATGCCTCGGCCCTGAAAGCGCTGGTGATTTTTGCTGGCGATGGCCAGACAGGCGCGAGCAGCGTCACCGGCTTGCAGGCGATTTCGGCCTTCATGGAGCAAAATGTGCCCGAAGGCGAACGCGCCAAGGCCGGCGAGGTGCTGGTGCGCATCTTGAACGGTGTGCTGTTTGAGCTGATGCAGGTGGCGCGGGCTGACGAAGGCCTGGCACCGCTGGAGCCCAATGCGCAGACGCAGCGCTTCATGACCCAGTCGGTGCTGTCGCTCAGCGACGCGCTGCTGTACCCGGAGCCGCTGGTGTTTGAGCTGACCCAGTTTGACCAGGTGCAGGCGAGCGTCTTTCAGGTGGCCAAGGCCCCGGGCAAGCTGGTCGTGTACCTGGGATGCCTGTTTCTGATTCTGGGGGTGTTTGCGATGCTGTATGTGCGCGACCGGCGCCTGTGGGTCTGGCTGGCGCCGCGTGCCGATGGCAGTGCGGACGCGCGCATGGCGTTGTCGACCAACCGCCGGACCCTGGATGTGGACCGTGATTTTGAAGGCCTGAGCCACAAGCTTCTGGGCACCAGCCCTAGCGGAGAACAACGATGAATACTGCTTCCACCCATCTGCCGCCTGCCCAGGCGGGCACCGTGGTCCAAACGGTGCAACTGAGCCCCGGCTACTTCAGCAGCCGGTCGGTGTGGGACTGGCTGTTTGCGTTGGCCCTGGCAGTGGGCGGCGGTTTTGCGCTGTTTTTGTATGGCCACCATATGGATGGTTATGAAAAAGGCATCCTGATCGCATCGGTGCCGTTTTTCATCTGGCTGGGCTGGTTCTGGCGGCCCTTGCAGCTGTTGATGGTGGTGGTGGCTGCGCTGTCGCTGCTGGCTATTGGCCTGTACCGGGTCGATGGTGCAGGGCAGATCGCGCGCTCGGAAACGGTGTTTGGGCTCAAGTACTTCCTGTCCAGCCAGTCGGCCATTCTATGGATGAGCGTGCTGTTCTTCATGAGCACGGTGTTTTACTGGATCGGACTGCTCTCCAAGGGCGAAGGATCGACACTGACGACGGTGGGCAGCCGCCTGACCTGGCTGGCCATCGTGATGGCCTTGGTGGGCACGATGGCGCGCTGGTATGAGAGCTACCTGATGGGGCCGGACATCGGCCATATCCCTGTCAGCAATCTCTATGAGGTGTTTGTGCTGTTTGCCTGGATGACGGCACTTTTCTACCTCTACTTCGAGGCGCATTACCAGACGCGGGCGCTGGGCGGCTTTGTGATGCTGGTGGTCAGTGCCTCGGTCGGATTTCTGCTGTGGTACACGGTGGCCCGCCAGGCCCATGAGATCCAGCCACTGGTGCCCGCGCTGCAAAGCTGGTGGATGAAGCTGCATGTGCCGGCCAATTTTGTCGGCTACGGCACCTTTGCGCTGGCTGCGATGGTGGCACTGGCCTATCTGCTGAAGGCGGCCACGCAGCGGGCGCTGTGGATCGGCCTGGTGCTCGTGCCTATGCTGGTGCTGGTGCTGCCGTTGGCGGCCTTCCGTGTCTGGGGTGATGAAAGCCTCTACCCCTCGCTCGACAAGACCTTGCGCATGGCCTTGCCGCTGGAGCTGTTCTTTGCGCTGATGATCGGGTTGCGCCACTGGATCAACCGGGGCACGCCGCGCCTGCAGATCATGGATGACCTGATGTACAAGGCGATCGCCGTGGGCTTTGCGTTCTTCACGATTGCCACCGTGCTGGGGGCGCTGTGGGCGGCCGAGGCCTGGGGCGGTTACTGGAGCTGGGACCCCAAGGAGACCTGGGCGCTGATCGTCTGGCTGAACTATGCTGCCTGGCTCCACATGCGCCTGGTCAAGGGCCTGCGCGGTGCAGTCTCGGCCTGGTGGGCACTGGTGGGCCTGGTGGTGACGACCTTTGCCTTCCTGGGGGTGAACATGTTCCTGTCCGGCTTGCACAGCTACGGTACGCTGTAAGCGGTACGGACCAGGCTTACTGCGGGCGTTGCGGCTGCGGCGAGATCGCCTGCTGGGGCAGGGTGTAGTTCTGGTTGTCCATCAGATCGACCCCGCACATCAGGTGGTCGAGCCAGTCAAAGAACTGGGCGATGGCCGGGCCCATGATGGGTGCGCCGTGCTGGGGCACGATCAATGAAATATCCAGCTGGCGCGCCATGGCCACCCACAGGCGCAGCACCTTGTTGGACACCATGTAGCGCCGGTGAAAGCCTTCCATGCGCGGAATATGGGGGGCCAGATCGGTCACCGGCGTGCGTGCGATATAACCATCGGTCATCGAGACACCCAGGTCCCCGGTGAACAGGATGCGGCTGATCGGGTCGTAGAAGTGGAAGTTGCCTTCCGCATGCAGAAAATGCGCGGGCAGGATGTGCAACTGGCTCTGGCCCAGCGGCAGAATGCCACCGGGGTCCTGCACAGGAATGACCCGGTTTTCCGTCTTGCCGACCTTGGTGAAATGCGGCACAAAGCGCTCCCAGACGCGGGAGATCACCAAGGACGCACGGGTGGAGGTGAGCCAGCGGTCCAGTGAGGCGATGATGTCCGGGTCGGCATGCGATGCGATCAGGTAGGACAGCTTGTGCGGCGAGAAATAGCGCACCATGCCCATATACAGTTCATTGAAGGCGAGGTTGCCGCCCGGGTCGATGATGGCGCCGGTGCCATGGTCGACAATCAGGAACTGGTTGGCCTGCACGGCCTGCGCATCCTCTTCCACCAGATCGGTGAACATCAGACAAGCATGCTGCTCGTCACGGTACAGTTCCACAGGTTCCAACGCCATCTCTTCCGCCCACATATCAATTGCAACGGGCGTGACTGTAACGGGGTGTAGTGGATTGGACCTTGAGGTGGATCAAGGATGCAGGCGGGGTGGGCTGGATTGCCGCCGCCGCTTTCATCAGGGCCTGGCAGGGGCCTGCATCACCGGGGACGGCTGCAACTGGGGCTCAGGCCGGTCCGGTGCACTGGGGTCCAGCGTCTGCGGCAAGGTCGCCCGGTTGGCTGCTGCAGGCTCGGTCGGCAGGTACAGAGGCCCACGCTGGCCACAAGCTGCCAATAGTGCCGCACCGGTGGCAAGGACAAAGGTCCTGCATACAATTTGGTAAATACTCCACATTGAAGCATTGTAATGAACGAACTCGAATACCTGGATGCCGCGGAAAAACTCTTGCTGGCGGTTGAGCAGACCTGCGACCGCATCAATGATGAGACCGATGCCGATATCGACGCCCAGCGCGTGGGCGGCCTGCTGACCCTGGTCTTTGCCAACCGCAGCCAGATCATCATCAACCTGCAGCCTCCGCTGCATGAGGTATGGCTGGCGGCCAAATCCGGCGGCTACCACTACAAGTGGGATGGCAGCGTGTGGCGCGATACCAAGACCGGTAACGACTTCTTCGCCGACCTGACGCGCGATGCCGCAGTCCAGTCAGGTCTGCCGCTGGTCTTCAAGGCCTGAAGCGGATCGCCCGCAAAAAAGGCCAGTTCGTAGCGATACGGACTGGCCTGGTGGCTGGGTGCTGCTGCGTCAGTTGCGGAACAGGTCCAGAATCTTGTTGCGCTCATCAGCGTTCGGTGGCGGCACCATGGTGTCGGAGGCGGGCGCCGGCGAGTCCAGTCCCAGATTAGGCGCGCTACGGGCGTACTCTTCGTAGAGCCAGTCACCGCCGACGTTGACCAGTCCGCTGGGAGGCGTCATCTTGGCCACCGGCACATCCTTGAGCGCGTGCTGCATGTAGTTGATCCAGATGGGCAGACTGAGGCCCCCACCATATTCGCGCGCACCCAGACTGCGGGGGTTGTCATATCCCATCCAGACAACGGCCGCATTGGTGGGCTGGAAGCCCGCAAACCACGCGTCCACCGAATCATTCGTGGTACCGGTCTTGCCATAGATGTCAGGGCGCTTGAGTTGGGCCTGGGCCTTGGCAGCCGTTCCGTAGCGGGCAACGTCCTGCAGCAGCGAGTCCATCACGAACGCATTGCGGGCATCAATGGCGCGGGGCAGGTCGTCGGTAGCGGGCGGCGTGAATTCGGACAGCACATTGCCCCGGTGGTCGGTGATTTTGGCAATCAGATAAGGATTGACCCGGTGCCCGCCATTGGCGAATACCGAATAGGCAGCCACCATCTGCATCGGTGTGACCGAGCCGGCGCCCAGCGCCATGGGCAGGTAGGGGGGCTGCTTGTCGGCATCAAAGCCGAACTTCGTGACCCATTCCTGGGCTTTTTTCGGGCCCACCGACTGCATCACGCGGATGGTCACCAGGTTTTTGGAACGGGCCAACGCCTGGCGCATCGTCATGGGGCCATCGAAGCGCCCATCAGAATTTTTGGGCTCCCAGGGCTGTTGCCCTGCCGATCCGGGGAAGCTCAGCGGAGCGTCATTGATCACGGTCGTGGGCGAAAAACCTTTTTCCAGCGCTGCAGAATAGATAAAGGGCTTGAAGCTGGAGCCCGGCTGGCGCCATGCCTGGGTCACGTGGTTGAACTTGTTCTTGTCGAAATCGAAGCCACCGACGAGTGCCTTGATGGCACCGCTGCGCGGATCGAGAGAGACGAACGCGCCTTCGACCTCGGGCAGCTGGGTCAGCTCCCAGGTTTTCTTGGCGGTTTCCATGATGCGCACCACAGCGCCGGGGCGCAGCTTGGTGTTGGGTGGCGCCTTGTCGCTCAGACCGGATTGCACCGGCTTGAGGCCCTCACCGGTGATCTCGATCGGATCACCATCGGCGCGGATCACCACGACCTTGCGCGGTGCGGCTTCCAGCACGACGGCAGAGAGAATGTTGCCATTGTCCGGGTGCTGGGCGAGCACCTCGTCGATCGCCTCGTCGCGCTCCTGGCCTGCTGCGGGCAAGGTGATGAATTTCTCCGGACCGCGATAGTGCTGGCGCTTTTCATAGTCCATGATGCCCTTGCGCAGCGCGTCATAGGCAGTTTCCTGGTCGCTGGCGATCAGCGTGGTGTAGACATTGAGGCCACGGGTGTAGGCTTCGTTGCCATACTGCGCAAAGATCAGCTGGCGCGCCATCTCGGCCACATACTCCGCATGCACCCGGTTGTCTGCATAACTGGAGCGGATCTTGAGCGGCTCCTCGCGTGCCTGGCTGGCCTGGGCCGGCGTGATGAACCGGTTTTCTTCCATCCGGTCGATGATGTAGAGCTGGCGAATGCGGGCGCGCTTGGGGTTGCTGATCGGGTTGTAGGCTGACGGCGCCTTGGGCAGGCCTGCCAGCATCGCTGCTTCGGCCACGGTCACATCCTTGAGCGGCTTGCCGAAGTAGGTCTCCGATGCGGCGGAGAAGCCATAGGCGCGGTTGCCCAGATAAATCTGGTTCATATAGATTTCCAGAATCTGATTCTTGCTCAAGGTGTGCTCAAGCTTCAGGGTCAGCAGGATCTCATATATCTTGCGGGTATAGGTTTTTTCAGACGATAGATAGACATTGCGGGCTACCTGCATCGTGATCGTCGATGCACCCTGGGCCTTTTCACGCCCCAGGTTGGCGAGCAAGGCACGCGCCATACCCTTGTAGTCCACACCGCTGTGCTCGAAGAAGCGCGTGTCCTCAATAGCCAGCACGGCATCCACCATCACCTTCGGAATTTCGCTGATGGGCGTCAAATTGCGGCGTTCTTCACCGAACTCGCCCAACAAGGCGCCTTCTGAGGAGTAGACCCGCATCGGCAGCTTGGGGCGGTAGTCGGCCAGTTCCGAGACATCAGGAAGGTTGGGGTAGGCCATGGCCAGGCCCACGGCGACGACCGCAGCACCGGCAATGGCACCTGCGACCAGCAAGGCCAGCAGCCAGCCAAAAAACTTCAGCGTTTTGGTGGCAAAGCTCGAGGGCTTGGACTGCTTGGGGGACTTGGGAGGTTTCTCAGGCGTTCTGCGCGAGATCGGAGCGTCTGGATTCATGGGGTCAGACCGTCGAGGGGAGCTTGCATAAGCAGGGGATGCTATCACGCGCCTGCTTCGCGTGGCGTTGGCGCCGGTTTTGATTTAGCTTGTGACAAATGTCATGCGGCGTCCAATGTTTCCCTTGTATCGTATTGTTTTGACAACGAATCGGCGCGGCGAGCAGGTGGTTCTTTGCTGGGCGACTATCTTGCTGATAGCATTCATAAGGGGTGTTAAGTTTTGTAGCTCAATATAGAGCAAATTAGGGAGGAGCCCATCTTGGTCTCAATGGGATCTTTGTTCCGACGCCAGCCGCCTAGCCTCTTGGGGATAGATGTGAGCGCGTCGAGCATCAAGTTGGTTGAATTGGGGAGGAGTGGTAGCGGTCAATTCATTGTTGAACGCTGTGCGCAAGAGCTGCTGGAGCCAGGCTGGGTGACCGAGTCGGGCATCGAGCGCTTTGACGAAGTGGCCGATTCCTTGCGCCGCTTGGTCAAGAAAAGCGGCACCCGCACCAAGCAGGCGGCACTGGCGTTGCCGCTTTCTGCCGTTATTCAGAAAAAAATCGTGCTGCCATCGGGGCTGTCAGAGCTCGAGATGGAGTTTCAAGTTGAATCAGAAGCTAACCAATACATACCATTTTCCCTCGACGAGGTGAACCTGGACTTCTATGTGATCGGTCCGTCCTCCAATTCGGTAGGCGATGTCGATGTTCTCATCGCGGCCGCACGCAAAGAGACGGTACAGGACCGGCAAGGCCTGGCCGAAGCGGCAGGCCTCAAGCCCGTGGTGCTGGAGATCGAATCCAATGCCACCGCGCTGGCTGCCCGGCGCTTGATCGGCAACATGCCCAGCAAGGGCAAGGATGCATTCATTGCCATTTTCGAGATTGGGGGCAGTGCGTCGTTCCTGCAGATCATCCACAACAACCAGGTGATCTATGAGCGCGACCAGTCTTTCAACGGCGGCCAGCTCACGCAGATGATCATGCGCCAGTATGGCTTCTCGCAAGAAGAAGCGGAGCAAAAGAAGCGCGGCAATGACCTGCCCGCGGATTACAAGCAGGTGGTGCTGCGGCCTTTTGTCGAGAGCATCGGGCAGGAGATCAACCGCGCCCTGCAGTTTTTCTTCACCAGCACCCCCCACAACCGCATTGACCATATCTTGCTGGCTGGTGGCTCGGCGGTGCTCAGTGGTCTGACGGATGCAGTGATCGATGCGACCGGCTTTGCAGCCTCTGCTGCCAATCCGTTTGAAGACATGGTGATGGATGCGGCAGTGCGCACGCGCAGCAAGAGCAAGGACTTCACGACCTATCTCACCGCCTGTGGACTGGCGTTGCGGAGGTATGCGGCATGATCTTGATCAATCTGCTTCCGCACCGCGAAGCTGCGCGCAAGAAGCGCAAGGAAAGTTTCCAGGCATCGATGCTGGCCGCTGCGCTGGTCGGCGCGCTGGTCTGCGGCGCCGTCTACATGTTCTACCAGTACAAGATCGACCTGCAAGGCCAGCGCAACGCGCTGTTGACGCGCGAGATCAAGGCACTGGATGTCAAGATTGCCGACGTTGCCAAGATCGACGCGGAGATCGCTGCATTGAAGGCCCGGCAAAAGGCCGTTGAAGATCTGCAGTCCGATCGCAACCTGCCTGTCCATTTGCTCAATGAGCTGGTGCTCCAATTGCCAGACGGCGTCTACATCGAGAGCCTCAAGCAACAAGAGCAGACCGTGCAGATCCAGGGCATTGCCCAATCCAACGAGCGGGTGTCCGAATTGCTCAACAGCCTGGCCACCAAGACGCCGTGGCTGTCCAAGCCTGAGCTGGTCGAGGTGGTAGGTACGACCACACAGATCAATACCCGTGAGAGAAAGCGGGTCGCTGGCTTCAACCTGCGTTTCGGCTTGGTGCGCTCCAGTGATGTGGAGCAGGCCCACAACGCGCAGGCGCTGAAAAAGTAAAGGCGACCATGGCAACGAAAAAAAATATGCAAGTGGGAGAGGCGCTGCAAGGCTTTCAGCGCCAGTTTCAAAACCTCGATCCCAAGGACCCCTCTGTCTGGCCGGCTGCTCCTCGCGCGGTCTTGTTGGTGTTTATTGCGGCACTGGTGATTGGTTTGGGCTGGTATGCCTATTTGAGCAGCTTTGAGGACGAGCTGTCTGTGGCGCAGGCCGAAGAGCTCAAGCTCAAGGAAGACTACAAGACACGTCTGCGCAAGGCGGTCAATCTGGATGCGCTGCGCAAACAGCGCGAGCAGGTGTTGCAGTACGTGACCCAGCTGGAAAAACAATTGCCCAGCAAGGCGGAAATGGCTGCGTTGTTGTCCGATATCAACCAGGCCGGTATTGGCCGCAGCCTGCAGTTTGACCTGTTCAAACCGGGTCAGACCGTGGTGCGGGACTATTACGCCGAGTTGCCAATCACCTTGCAGGTCAATGGCAGGTACCACGATATTGGCTTTTTTGCGGCGGACGTCGCCAATCTCTCGCGCATCGTGACCTTGAACAACATTGCGCTGGCGCCCGCCAACAAGGAAAGTGCGACGTTGGTGCTGAACGCTACCGCAAGAACCTTCCGCTATCTGGATCCGCAAGAGCTCCAAGAGCAGCAAGCGGCGAAATCCAAGCAGAACGCGAAGAAGTAAGGTGGATATGCATACTTTGTCTAAATGGATAGGCGCTGCGTTGGCGGTGTCGCTGTTGGCAGCCTGTACTGACGAAGGCGATGACCTGCAGCAGTGGATGCAGCAGGAGCAGGCGAACACCCGGCCTTCGGTCAAGCCCATCACGGCGCCCAAGGAGTTTGTGCCTCAGGGCTATGTGGCCAGTACGACGCTCGACCCTTTCAGCAAGGAGCGTCTTGCTGCGTTGCTGGGTGGCAGTGCCAACGCGCCTGCGACCATCTCTGACGCCCTGGTCGCGCCTGAACGGGCGCGGCGCAAAGAGCAGCTCGAATCATTCCCGCTGGACACCATCTCCATGGTGGGTTTTTTGAAGAAGGGCGGACTGGATGTCGCCTTGGTCAAGGCTGATGGCTTGATCTACCAGGTCAGCAAGGGCATGTACCTGGGCCAGAACTACGGGAAGATAAAAAGCATCAGCGAAAGCGCGGTCACCCTGCGGGAGATTGTGCAAGATGGTGTGGGTGAATGGATAGAGAGAGATGCAGTGCTTGAGCTGCAGGAGGCCAAAAAATGAAGAAATTCAGCGTATTAATCCCTCTGATGGCCATGCTGCTGCCATCCTGGGCGCTGGCGCAGGGGCGTATCAACAAGGTGTCGACGCTGGTGCGGGATGGTGTCGAGCTGGTCAAGATCGAGACCGAAGGTGCGCCTCTGGTATTGCCCGAGACCTTCAGCATCCAGTCGCCTGCGCGCGTGGTGCTGGACCTGCCGGGTTTCAAAAGCGCCATGCCCAGTAACCGGGTGGAACTCAACCAGGGCAACCTGCGCTCGTTGAATGTTGTGGAAACGGACACCAAGGCCCGCGTGGTGCTGAATCTCAAGGAAAGCACCAGCTACAAGACCGAGATCAGCGGCAGCGATTTGCTGGTGTCACTGGAGCCTGCGGCGAAGGCTGTGCCCACCGCCGCGGCGCAAAACACGCAGTTTGCCGAAGACGGCAACAATTATTCGCAGCCACTGTCAGATCTGGATTTCCGCCGGGGGAGCGATGGTGCGGGTCGGCTGGTCATCACGTTGCCCAACAACAAGGTGGGCGTGAATATCTCCAAGCAAGGCGATGGACTGACGTTGGAGCTGCAGCACACCTTGTTGCCCGAGGCCCTGCGTCGCCGGCTGGATGTCGCCGACTTTGGTACGCCCGTCGGCATGATCTCTGCACGCCAGGCAGGCAGCACCGTGTTTGTGCAGCTGAAAAACGCGGGTGAATGGGAGCACAGCGCCTACCAGAGCGACAACCAGTTTGTCGTCGAAGTGCGCCAGCGCAAGAGCGATCCGAACAAGCTGGGCTCCTCGGGCACGTTCACGGGCGAGAAGCTCTCGCTGAGCTTCCAGAATATTGAAGTGCGGTCGCTGCTGCAAGTGATTGCCGATTTCACCAACTTCAATATCGTGACTTCGGACACCGTCAACGGCGCGCTGACCCTGCGTCTGAAGGATGTCCCCTGGGACCAGGCGCTGCAGATCATTCTCGATGCCAAGGGGCTGGGCATGCGCAAGTCCGGCACGGTGCTGTGGATCGCGCCCAAGGATGAGATTGATGAGCGCATCCAGAAAGACTTCGATGCCGTTGCCAAGCTGGAGGAGAAGGTCCCGCTGCAGACCCAGGCTTTCCAGCTCAACTACGCCAAGGCGACCGAACTGCTCAAGCAAATCACCACCAATTCAGGCAGCGGTGGTGGTACAGGCGGCACCCAAAGCCGCTTTCTGACGGCACGCGGTTCGGCCATCGCTGAGCCCCGTACCAACCAGTTGTTCGTGACCGACGTGCCCGCCAAGCTGGAGGAGCTGCGCCGCCTGCTGGTGACCCTGGACATTCCCGTGCGCCAGGTGCTGATCGAGGCGCGCATCGTCGAAGCCCGTGACACCTTTGGCCGTGCGCTGGGTGTGCGCCTGGGTGGCGGCGATATGCGTGCCGCTAACGGTGGTGATGGCGGCTACAGCATTGGAGGTGGCAACCGCGTGGGCTTTGGTACCAGCTATGACAATGCGGTGGGAACCACGGGCATGGGTGGTACCAACACCTCCAACGGCAGCTTTGTCAATCTGCCAGCAGTCCTGTCGACAGGTGGCGGCAGTGGCTCTTTTGCCCTGTCCATTTTCAACTCGGCTGCAAACCGATTTCTGGCGCTGGAGCTGTCGGCCATGGAGGCCGATGGCAAAGGCAAGATCGTCTCGAGCCCGCGGTTGATCACGGCTGACCAGACCAAGGCATTAATTGAGCAAGGTACGGAAATCCCCTACCAGAACTCGGCCCAGAATGGTGCGACCACGGTGGAATTCAAAAAAGCAGTGCTGAAGCTGGAAGTTGTGCCACAGATCACGCCAGAAGGCAGCATCATTCTTGACTTGGACGTGTCCAAGGATTCCCAAGGAGCGAATACCACGGCGGGCCCGGCGATCGACACCAAGCACATCAAGACCCAAGTATTGGTGGAAAATGGCGGCACTGTGGTGATTGGCGGTATTTTTGAGCTCTCAGAGACATCCACCACCAACAAGATTCCTTTGTTGGGGGATGTGCCAGTGCTGGGCAATCTGTTCAAGAGCAATGTTCGCGAATCGGAAAAGCGTGAAATGCTGGTGTTCATTACGCCAAAGATGATTTCAGACCGCGGTGAAATGCGTTAATTAAGATAGACAGGGAGAGTTATGAGAAATTTGTTGAAGCCCTTGGCGCTGGTGGCGCCGCTGTTGTTGGCAGCTTGTGGTGGCGGTGGTGGCAGCGGTGGTGAATCGCAGCAGCAGTACAGCATCAAGCTGACGTCTTCTAAAACGTCAGTTCCGGTGAATGTCGCGTCGTCCTTGCCGGGCTATCCTAATTCTGCGGACTATTACCCCTATATGTCCACGCTCTACATCCAAGCGAATGCAGGCAACAACCCTATTCCTAATCAGGAAGATGGCGCCTTTTCCTGCAATATTACCTCGGGGCTGGACTCCGGAGCGTTGTACTACCTGGATGGCAAGGACGAGCATTCTGTAGAGGTACCGTATGGAACGGAGAAGATCAAAGTGCCCGGTGCCTACCGCAATATCACGCTGGGCTCCAACGCCGGCGGTGCATCGTTCCACATCATCTCGCATGGCATCGCTGGCGATGTGACCGTGCAATGCAGCGTGACCGATCCGCGTGACAACAAGATCTATACTGACCGTGCCACTGTCAAAGTCGGTGGTGGCAGCACGGCGACTCCTGCAACCGTCGTCCTCGCGAAAGAGGCCGAGTATGTGGGATCGCGTGACAACGTGAATAACATTCCCAATAGCGTTGTGGTTCAGGCGACTCTCAAGAACGACAATGACCAGCCTGTGAGCAGTTCAGGCAATGCCAATCTGCAGATCAGCATCGTGCCGAATGCCGCATCGGATGGAGCTCGACTCTTTGCTGGTGGTCAGACCAACAGCGGTTCTATACAGATCAACACGGTCAATGGTATTGGCCAATTCTCGGTTGCCGCTGGTCCGGCGTCAGGTGTCTTGTTGCTTCGCTTAACAGTGGATCGCGCTGACAACGACCTCACCAATGGCATACAGCAGCCTATTACCCAGTACGCCGTGATTCCGGTGGTGCATGGGCTGGCCTCCAGTGCTTTGACCATTCCAGATTCGGAGCTGGCGCTGAGTGTGCAGAATGCCCAACCATACGCCCACGCTCTGGTTGCCGAAGGCGGTGTAGCACCGTTCTTGTGGTCCACCAGTTCTGCCCTGCCTACCGGTCTGAGCCTGAGTTCTAATGGTCTGATCTCTGGTACGCCGAATGTCCAAGGTCCTGGCGAATACTTGATTGTGCTGAATGTGCGCGATGCCAATGGCGTGGTGGTGAGCAAGAATCTGGTGCTGACCGTTGTGGGCAATCTGCCTGACAATCCAGTGGCCTTCACCATCAATGGTTGCACGGGGTCGACTGCCTCTCCTTGCCCAATTGCCTCAGTTGAAGTGGGAACCTCCTACACCTACACCTTCTCGGCCACTGGCGACAATGTGACCTGGGCGCTGGAAGGCGCACCGAGCTGGCTGCAAGTGGTGGGCCAAGGCTCCACCGGCCGTATCGCTTCGGGCGCTCCACTGACCTGTGCAGATGTGGCTACCTACCGCATGTTTGTGACTGCCAAGAACGCGACGAATTCGGTGAGCCGTGAGGTCACCTTCCGTGTGACCTCGACGGGGGATGCTTGCAAGCCCGCCGACGCTACGTGATAAAGCCTTCTCAGACCTTTCACCAGGTCTAGCCCCAAAAACCTCCGGCAACCCCGGAGGTTTTTTTATGCCCGCCATTGCCGCTATCATGTGCAGTCCGTTTTCAGGATGTAGCGCAATGGCACCTTCCGTGTGTTTGATTGGGCTGCCCGGCAGTGGTAAATCCACCATTGGCCGGCAGCTGGCACGCCTATGGGGTGTGGATTTTGTCGATTCCGACCATGTGATCGAGGCGCAGCTGGGCTGCACGATCAAGGAGTACTTCTCGGCCCAGGGCGAGCAGGCTTTCCGCGATGTCGAGGCCCAGGTGATTGCCGCATTGGCGACACGGGAGCGGGCCTGCATCCTGTCCACCGGTGGCGGTGCGGTGCTGCGGCCCGAGAACCGCACCGTGCTGCATGCCCACACAACGGTGTTCTACCTGCATTCCAGCCCCGAAGACATTGCCCGGCGCCTGCGCAACGATACTGGGCGCCCCTTGCTGCAAGGTGATGACACGCTCAAACGCCTCAAGGACCTGCTGGCCGAGCGCGCGCCGCTGTACGAAGAGACAGCGCACTACACGATCGACACCTTGCGCTGCGGCACGGGCCAGGTCATGCGCAAGGTCAGCATGCAGGCCGAGTTGGCGGGCCTGGTGCCGCAGCCGGGCGCCACTTTGGCAACTCCCCGATAATGGACGAGCGATATCCATACAACTTTCCGACGCAAACGCTGTGACCGACACTGTTCATATTGACCTGGGCGACCGCTCCTACCCCATCCTGATTGCTTCGGGCTTGCTTGCCCAGGCGGACACCTTTGCACACTGCCCCAAGGCGTCGCAGGCGCTGATCGTCAGCAACGACACAGTCGCGCCGCTTTACGCCCGCCAGTTGCAGGCCGCACTGGCGCCGCACTACCCCAAGGTGGAGCTGGTGGTGCTGCCCGATGGCGAAGCGCACAAGAACTGGACGACCCTGCAAGGCATTTTTGATGCACTGATGCACAACGGCGCCGACCGCAAGACGGTGCTGTTTGCACTGGGGGGCGGTGTGGTGGGTGATATGACCGGCTTTGCCGCTGCCAGCTTCATGCGCGGCGTGCCTTTTGTGCAGGTGCCCACCACCTTACTGTCGCAGGTGGATTCGTCTGTCGGCGGCAAGACCGGCATCAACCACCCGCTGGGCAAGAACATGATCGGCGCCTTCTACCAGCCCCAGCTGGTGGTGTGTGATCTCGACACCTTTGACACCTTGCCCGCGCGCGAGCTGAGCGCTGGCTTGGCCGAAGTCATCAAGTACGGCCCGATTGCGGACATGGCGTTCATGGACTGGCTGGAGGCCGAGATGCCTGCGCTGATGGCCGGCGACAAGCGGGCGCTGGGCCATGCCGTGCGCCGCAGCTGTGAGATCAAGGCCGATGTGGTCTCCAAGGACGAGCGCGAGGCAGACCTGCGCGCCATCCTGAACTTTGGCCACACCTTTGGCCATGCGATCGAAGCCGGCATGGGCTATGGCGTCTGGCTGCATGGCGAAGGCGTGGGGGCCGGCATGGTGATGGCCGCCGAGCTGTCCCAGCGTCTGGGTCTGGTCGATGCCGCCTTTGTGCAGCGCCTGCGTGCGCTGGTGGCCCGTGCCGGTTTGCCGGTGCGCGGTGCCATGTTGGATAGCCAGGACAATGCAGGCCGCTATCTGGAACTGATGCGCCACGACAAGAAATCCCAGGCCGGCGCGATCCGCTTTGTGCTGATCGATGGGCCGGGCAAGGCGGTAGTGCGCGAGGCGCCCGATGCGCTGGTGCGCGAAGTCATCGACCTGTGCTGCGCCGAGGCAGTGCAGGCCTGACCGGATGGACCGCCCCGCGCCGCTGATGCAGCCAGCCGAGCCCCAGCAAGTCTGGACCGAGCTGGGCCTGGCGCCTTATGCCTGCTTCTCCCACCGCAGCCAGGGCCGCCTGCATGCACAAGAGGCGGCGCCCACGCGCAGCGCTTTTCAGCGTGACCGCGACCGGATCGTGCATTCCACCGCTTTCCGCCGTCTGGTCTACAAAACCCAGGTTTTTTTGAACCACGAGGGCGACCTGTTCCGCACCCGCCTCACGCACTCGATCGAGGTGGCGCAGCTGGGCCGCTCGGTGGCGCGGGCACTGCGCATCAATGAAGACCTGACCGAGGCGATCTGCCTGGCCCATGACCTCGGCCACACGCCTTTTGGCCATGCGGGCCAGGATGTGCTCAATGACTGCATGCAGGACTTTGGCGGCTTTGAGCACAATATGCAGAGCCTGCGCGTGGTCGATACGCTCGAAGAGCGTTACCCCGACTACAGCGGGCTGAACCTGTGCTTTGAAACCCGGGAAGGGATTCTGAAACACTGCTCCGCCAAGCATGCGCGGCAGCTGGAGGCCCGCGAGCCGGGCGGCGTAGGCCAGCGTTTCCTGCTTGGCCAGCGGCCGGGTCTGGAAGCCCAGCTGGCCAATCTGGCCGATGAGATCGCCTACAACGCCCATGATGCCGACGACGGCGTGCGCTCCGGCCTGATCAGTCTGGAGCAGCTGATGGGCGTGCCGCTGTTTGCCCGCTATGCCCACGAGGCGCTGGCCGAGTACCCGCAGCTGCAGGAGCCGCGCTGGCAGCGCAAATGGCTGTACGAGGCCACGCGCCGCATGCTCAGCGAGCAGATCTACGACGTGATCCGCCACACCAGCGCCGGCCTGCAAACCGCGCAGCCAGCCGACGTGGATGCCGTGCGCCAGTTGCCCGCCCTCGTCGGTTTCAGCCGCACGATGGCGGCCGAGTCGGCCGAGCTCAAGCGCTTTTTGTTCAAAAACCTGTACCGCCATCCGCAGGTGGTGCAGACCACCGGCCAGGCCAAGGCCGTCGTGCGCGAGCTGTTTGACATTTATCTGGGCGACCCTGTGCAGATGAAGCCGCGCTTTGCCGCCCGTGCCGCCGGTCTGGATCGGGTCGCTTGCGCCCGGGTGGTGGCCGATTTCATCGCCGGCATGACGGACCGCTATGCACTGCGCGAGCATGAGCGCCTGACGGGCCAACGCGTCCTCGTTCCCTGAATACCGGGCTTCTGCGGGGGTGCCATGGCTTAGTGCAGGCACTGGCCAAGCCACCCTCGCTACAATGGAAGCCCCAGCGTCAGCCTCTGCCCGCCCTCGGCCCCGCGCCGCCATGGCGCCCAGCGCCCACCCCTCTGCTGGGTGAAGGCCCGCAGACAGCCCCCGCTGGCCACCTATAACTCCACCAGAAAGCCCCACGATGACCGATACCCGTGCTGCACCTGCGCCTGCAGATGAGGCCTTGCACCAGGTGGTGATGGCCGACACCGTGAACTGGCTGGAAAAAGCCGTCATCGGTCTGAACCTGTGCCCGTTTGCCAAGGGTGTGCATGTCAAGGACCAGATCCACTATGTGGTGAGCGATGCGCAGGATGCCGAAGCGGTGGCACACGACTTGCACCGCGAGCTCGAAGCGCTGGCCGAAGCCAATCCGGACAAGCGCGATACCACCTTGCTGATCCTCCCTTATGCGCTGCATGATTTTCTGGATTTCAATGATTTCCTCGAGATCGCCGACGACATGATCGAAGAGCTGGATCTGGGCGGCATCCTGCAGGTGGCCTCTTTTCACCCCTTGTTCCAGTTCGAGGGCACGACGGTCGATGACGTGACCAACTGCACGAATCGCTCGCCATACCCCATCTTGCACCTGCTGCGCGAAGAGAGCGTTGACAAGGCGGTCGAAGCCTTCCCCGAGGCGGATGCGATTTACGAAAAGAACATGGAGACGCTCGATGCGCTGGGCCTGGAAGGCTGGCTGGACCTGGGCGTGGGCCCGCGCTGCCCCTTCCCGCACCAGGATGCTGCCAGCGGCAAGACCAAGGAATGAAAACGATGAAAGCACCGCGCGCCGCAGGCCGTAGCACTACCAAGCCCGCCGCCCCCGATGTTGCCCAGCAGCTGGAGCTCAAGCCCGGACAGTCGATCGAGCTGCTCAAGGCGCTGCACATCCTCACGCGCGATGGCAAGCTGAACCAGGATTCGCGCCGCAAGCTCAAGCAGGTCTACCACCTCTACCAGTTCATCGAGCCGTTGCTGACCGAGCTGTCGGCGCAGGATCACCCGGTCAGCCTGGCCGACCATGGCGCCGGCAAGTCCTACCTGGGCTTCATCCTCTACGACCTGTTCTTCAAGAACCTGGGCCGTGGCCATATCTACGGCATCGAGACCCGTGCGCCGCTGGTCGAGGCCTCGCAGCAGCTGGCGGCTGATCTGGGTTTTGAGCGCATGTCGTTCCTGAACATGTCGGTCGCCGATTCCACCCGGACCGATGCGGTGCCCGAGCGCTTTGATGTGGTCACGGCGCTGCATGCCTGCGATACCGCCACCGATGACGCCATCGCCTTTGGTCTGGAAAAGCGGGCCCGTGCGATGGTGCTGGTGCCTTGCTGCCAGGCCGAAGTGGCGGCATGCCTGCGCCAGAACAAGGCCATGAACCTTGCGCGCACTCCCTTGGCAGAGCTGTGGCGCCACCCCATCCACACCCGTGAGATGGGCAGCCAGATCACCAATGTGCTGCGCTGCCTTTACCTGGAAAGCCAGGGCTACCAGGTCACCGTGACCGAACTGGTTGGCTGGGAACACAGCATGAAGAACGAGCTGATCCTCGCCAGGTACACCGGCCACAAAAAGCGTGCGGCGGCCGAGCGGCTGCAGCAACTGTTGGCGGAGTTCGGTCTGGAGCAGTCGCTGCAGCACCGCTACCGCTTGGAACCAGTCGCTGCCTGAGAAGGCCTTGCATGCGCCTATAGCGCACCAAGGTATCGCATTCGTGACGATGCGGTGACGTCATCGGATATTCATGGAGCCGTCATTTCCGCTTCCTAGACTGGGCCCTTCCCAACGGTGGTCCCACAATCAGGAGAGTCGAAGCGATGAGCAAATCCATTTCCGACAAAGTCGTCCGCAACACGGAAGGCAACACCCCATTCAGCACCATCCTGGAGACGCATATGTCGCGTCGCCTGGTGATGCGCGGCAGCCTGGGCTCGGCGCTGGCGCTGTTTGCCGGGGCCAGCATCTCCGCCTGCGGGGGCGGCAGCGATGGCGATGACGACCAGGGCGTCAAGCTGGGTTTTGCGTCGCTGCCCAACTCGATGACGGATGCCTGCGTGGTGCCCGCCGGCTATGTGGCCTCGGTCATCGGAGCCTGGGGCACGCCGCTCAACGACCAGGCAGCGCCCTGGAGCAATGAAGGCCGCAACAGCTCGCAGGACCTGTTGCACTCCACCGGCATGCACCATGACGGCATGCATTACTTCCCGCTCGCCGGCAGTTCCAGCGAAGGCCTGCTGGTGGTCAATCACGAATACATCGACGAGAAAGCCTTGCACCCGAACGGCCCCACCTCGGTGGACGGCAAGCGCCCGGCAGAAGAGGTGCGCAAAGAGGTCAATGCCCATGGCGTGGCCGTCATGCATGTGCGCAAGCAGGGCAGCCAGTGGGAGATCATCAAGAACTCGCGCTACAACCGCCGCTTCACCTCGGCCACGCCGATGAACCTGTCGGGCCCTGTGGCGGGCACGGACTGGGTCAAGACGCCGTTCTCCACGGCCGGCACCCAGGTGCGCGGCACCAACAACAACTGCGGCAACGGCACCACCCCGTGGGGCACCTACATCACTGCCGAAGAAAACTGGGCCGCCTGCTTTGTCAACACCGGTGAGGTGACTGCCGCCCAAAAGCGTGTCGGCGTGCAGACCAAGGCCGGCCGCTACCAGTGGGAGACGGCTGCGGGCGATGCGACCGAGCAGCAAGGCGAATTTGCCCGCTTCAACATCACCGCCAGCGGCGCTGATGGCCTGCAGGACTGGCGCAACGAGGTCAACGGTTTTGGCTACCTGGTCGAGATCGATCCGTATGACCCTGGCAGCACGGCCACCAAGCGCACGGCGATGGGCCGCTTTGCGCACGAAGGCGCGGCCTACGGCATCCCGGTGGCGGGCAAGCCGCTGGCCTTCTACAGCGGCGATGATTCGCGCTTTGAGTACATCTACCGCTTTGTGTCCGAAGCGCTGTGGGACCCCAAGGATGGTGCGCGCAGCGACCGCATTGCCGTGGGACACAAGTACCTGGACAAGGGCACCCTGTACGTCGCGCGCTTCGATGCCGACGGCAAGGGCGAGTGGCTGGCGCTGACCCCCGCCACCAAGGGCAAGGACGGCCGCAGCCTCGGCGAGGCCTTCGGCACTATCGATGCCATCCTGATCAATACGCGCGGTGCGGCAGATTTTGTGGGCGCCACGCCGATGGACCGCCCCGAGTGGACCGCCGTGCACCCCAGCAATGGCGATGTCTACCTGACCTTGACCAACAACACCAGCCGCAATGCCGAACGCGGCACCAACCCCGCCAACCCGCGCCTGAACAATGTCAACGGCCACATCGTGCGCTGGCACGACGATGCCGGTGCCAACACCTTCCGCTGGGACATCTTTGTCTTTGGCTCGGACGCCGCCTCCAACGCCGACACCAACCGCTCGGGCCTCACCGAGCTCAACCAGCTCGCCAGCCCCGATGGCATTGCGTTTGATGACCGTGGCATTCTGTGGATCCAGACCGACAACGGCATCGACGGTGGCCGCAACAACGCCGTCGCCAAGGCCACGAACGACCAGATGCTGGCCGTCGTGCCCGGTGCGCTGAAGGATGCCAAGGGCACGGGCCCGGTCATCAACGCCGCCAACCAGGCCGAGCTGCGCCGCTTCTTTGTCGGCCCGAACGAGGCCGAGATCACCGGCTTCGCCTATACCCCGGACCACACCAGCATCTTCCTCAACATCCAGCACCCGGTGAACTGGCCTGCCTATGGCACGGCCGACGCCACCCGCGCGCCCGATGGCAAGGTGCGCCCACGCTCGTCGACGGTGGTGATCCAGAAAGCGGACGGCGGCCCGATCGGCGTCTGATCCTCTAGCTGCGCTGCATAGAAAAAGCCGCCGGTCCTGGACTTCCAGGATCGGCGGCTTTGCTCTGTGCGCTTGGACGGATTAGCCTGCGGTCGCGCCCGAGGTTTTCACCACTTGCTTCCACTTCTCGTTTTCAGCGGCGATGAACTTGCCAAACTCCGCCTGGGACTCGGTCACCACTTCGCCGCCCTGGTCGCCGATCTTTTTGATCACGTCAGGCTTTTGCAACACCTTGATGATCGCAGCATGCAACTTGGCCTGCACATCGGCAGGCGTCTTCGTGGGGGCGAACAGGCCAAACCAGGAGGTGGCTTCGTAGCCGGGCACGCCTGCTTCGGCAACGGTTGGCACATCGGGCAGCTCGGGCGAGCGCTTGGCGGTGGTCACCGCCAGCGGGCGCAGCTTGCCCGAGCGCACATGCTGGATCGCAGAGGGCATGTTGTCGAACATGATCGCAATCTGGTTGCCCAGCAGGTCGGTCACGGCCGGTGCGCTGCCCTTGTAGGGGATGTGGATCATGTCGACCTTGGCCATCATCTTGAACAGCTCACCCGACAGGTGGATGGAGCTGCCGCTGCCCGAGGAGCCAAAGTTCACCTGGCCGGGATGGGCCTGGGCGTAGCTGATCAGTTCCTTGACGTTCTTGAAAGGCTGCGCCGGGTTGGCCACCAGCAGGTTGGGCACATTGGCCACGCGGGTCAGCGGTGCAAAGTCCTTGTTGGGGCTGAAGGGCATCTTCTTGTAGAGCCATTCATTGATCGCGTGGGTGCCCACGGTGCCCATGAAGATGGTGTAGCCGTCGGCCGGCGCACGTGCGGCGAACTGGCCGCCGATATTGCCACCGGCACCGGCGCGGTTGTCGATGATCACCGGCTGGCCCAGCTCCTCGCCCAGCGACTGGCCGACGATGCGGGCCAGGATGTCGGTGGTGCCACCAGCCACGAAAGGCACGACCATCGTGATGGGCTTGTTCGGGAAGGCCTCGGCCGCAAAAGCGGCAGGCACCAGGGCGGCGCCCAGGCTGGCAGCGGCGATGGCTTGCAGCACGGTGCGGCGGGCGTTGAAACGGGTGGTGTTCATGGGTATCTCCAAAGCAAAGTGAAAAAGGCTGCCACTTGTTTTGTCAGTGCTTGTTGGGTCTCGCGTGACAGCCGGAGGAAGGGAAGGTCTGGCGTGTTGTTCTGAGCCGCTAACACGGCCCAGCAAACCGCAGGTTTGCGATTGAGGCTTGGCGCCCCCGACGAGGCGTCAAGCCGCAGGCATTACAGGCGTAAGACAAGGCTTGGTGCGGCCGGCCAGGCAACGACGTATCAAGGGTTGGGTTAGCGGCGTTTATGGCCAGAAGAGGGAGGAGCCGATATAGATGGCCCCCACAACGAACATCGAGACCACGGTGTAGCCCATGATGTCCTTGAGCTTGAGCTTGGACAGCGCCAGCGCAGGCAGGATCCAGAAAGGCTGCACCAGGTCATTCCAGCCATTGCCCAGCATCACCGACATGGCGGTGTGGGCCTGCGATGCGCCCAGGGTCTTGGCCGCTTCGATCATGAACGGGCCTTGCAGCACCCAGTGGCCGCCGCCCGAAGGCGCAAAGAAGTTGATGAAGAAGGAGCTCACCAGGCCCCACAGCGGCAGGGTATAGGCGGTCGAGAAGCTGACGAACACATGGGCGATCGATTCGACCAGGCCCGAGGCATGCATGATGGCCATGATGCCGGCGTAGAACGGGAACTGCAGAATGATGCCGCCAATGGTCTTGACACCCTCATTGACCTTTTCCACATACTTCATCGGCGTGCCCAGCAGCAAGATGCCCAGGAACAGGATGAAGAAGTTGATCATGTTCAGATCGAGGCTGCCGTTCTGCATGAAGTGCATGGCCACAAAAGCCATGCCGGTCAGGCCGATCAGCCAGCTCAGGGTGCGGCTGTTGTTCAGGCGGCCGGCAAAGGTCTTTTCGTCGCCCAGCAGGTTCGCGGCCGATGGGCCCTTGGACTCTTCGTTGCTGGCCAGCTCGGCACTGATCTCGGTGACTTTTTCACCGGCTTTCGGATGCATCGCCGCATTGATCAGCGGCAGCACGATCAGCACGGCCAGCGCGGTCAGCAGGATGTGGGGAGAGAAAATGGTTTCGCTCAGCGGGATGATGCCCATCTGCTTTTCAAAGCTGTGGCCCTTGGTGGAGATCAGCACCGGAATGGTGGCCGACAGCCCCAGGCTGTACATCGTGAAGCCGGTGTAGGCCGAGGCGATGATCAGCGGGTAGTGCACGCCCTTGACGCGCAGCGCCAGCTTCTTGGCCATGATGCCGCCGATCACCAGACCAAAACCCCAGTTCAGGTAGCTGCCCACGCAGCCCACGACGGTGGCCATGATGATGGCGCCACGCGGCGTATGCACCATACCGGCAATGCGGTTGAGGAAGCGGTCCACCACCGGTGCGGCCGCCAGCACATAGCCCATCACCAGAATCACCGCCATCTGGGTGGTGAAGGCCAGCAGGCTCCAAAAGCCCTTGCCCCAGTCCTGCACCACCAGGTTGATGGGCCGGCTCTCCACAGCAAAGGCCAGCACCATGGTCAGCAAGGTCAGCAGGATCGCGAACACGAAGGGGTCGGGCAGATACTTGCGCATCAGCTCGGTGAAGAAAGCGGTGATTTTTGACATCGATGTCTCTTGTTATCAATGGAAGGAGCAAAGCGGGGCCTGCAACCGACAGGCCCACGAAAAAGGGCTAGACCGGTGCCACGCCCACGGTCATGCCGCCACAGACATAGAGCGCCTGGCCGGTGACAAAACCGCTGCGCTCGTCGAGCATATAGGCCACGGCATGGGCCACGTCGTCGGGCGTGCCCACGCGCTTGACGGGCACGGACTGGATGATCTTTTGCGTGCGCTCGGCGCCCGGTGGGTTGGCCTTGTCGAACAGCTCGGTGCGGATGGGGCCGGGGCCGATGGCATTGGCGGTGATGCCCCATTGGCCCAGCTCCAGCGCCCAGACACGGGTCATGCCGATCAGGCCGGCCTTGGTGGCGGCGTAAGCCGTGCGCAAGTCCTTGCCCAGCGCCGCGCGCGAGGACATGTTGACGATGCGGCCAAACTGCGCCGCTTGCATGCCGGGCAGCAAGGCCTGCATGCACTGGAATGCGCAGCGCAGGTTCAGCGACACGGCGAGGTCGAACTCGGCCAGCGTCTGGCTGGCAGCGTCGTTGGGCACCACGATGCCGACGTTGTTCACCAGGCGGGTGATGGGGCCGCCAGCGAGCGCTTCGTTCAGCGCGCGGGCCGTGTCTTCGGCACTGCTGAGGTCGGCCTGGATCGCGACAAAACCGGCGGGCACCTGGTCGATCTGGCGGTCGATGATGACGGGGTCATAGCCATCGGCATGGCAGCGCAGCGCAGCGGCTGCACCAATGCCGGCGCCGCCGCCGGTGATGAGCACGCGGGGGCGTGCAGAGGTCGATGGAGTCGATGGAGTGGACATAGCGGTTTCCAAGAAAGGCGTCACAGGCAGCACTGGCCGGCGACATAGGCCTTGCGCCAGCGCGTGATGCGCACCTGGGCAAACAGATCGGCCTGGTAGAAGGGATCGGATTCGATAAAGGCCTGGGCCGCCTCGCGCGTGTCCAGGTCCACCACATAGAGGCCACCGCCCATGTCGCTGCCGTCGTCCTGCAGCTTGGCGCCGCAGGCCAGCAGCAGCTCCGCGTTGCGCGCCAGAAAGTCCAGGTGCGCCGGGCGGTGGGCCTGGCGCACGGCCTGGTGTTCGGGCTTGTCGAAAGTCTCAATGATGTAGGGCATGGTGGCTCCGGGGTAGGGTGCGGCAGGCGAGCCTGGGGCTGCTGCCGCGGTAAAGCGGTTCTCTGAAGGCCGGTCTCAGACCGTGGCAATCGGGGTCACGGGCGAGGCAATGGCGCCGGGCAGGTTCAGCGGTGGGGCGGTCAGCAGAAAGCGGCTGCGGCCATGGGCACGCAGCCACTGCGCCAGCGGTGTCAGATGCCAGAGCTCGCCCAGGTGTAGGCCCAGCTTGAACAGGCAGTGTTCATGCAGCGGCAGCGCCGCGCAGCAATCGGCACCGGGCTGCGCCGGGTGCGCTTCGACGGCATAGTTGTCGGCCGCAATCACGGCGATCTGGCTGTCGCTGATCCACTGCAGCAGCTTCTCGTCGCGGCCATTGAGCACCGCGCAGCGGTTGTTCAGCACCACCGGGTCGGGGTTCTTCTGCATCGCCAGCACGGCCTGGGCAAAGCCGGTGTGCAGGCAGAGCATGTCGCCGGGCTCGATCTCCAGCCGGTCGGCCTCGATCACGCGCATCCACTCGTCGTAGCCGATCAGGCTGCGGGCATCGCCGTAGTGCGCATGCAGGTCCATCATCACGCCCCGGCCTTGCACGCCGTTCTGCGCCATGCCCTCGATGCCCAGCGCCTTGGCGCAGCTGGTGCTGCCGCTGCTCTCGGCCGTGGGCATGCCGGTGTCGCTGACCAGCAATGGCCCCAGCACATCGCGGCCAGCGGCAAAACCGTTGTAGTAGAGCGGCTCGGGAACACCATCGCCATTGGCATCGAACAGCTGGCCGGCATGGGCCAGGCCATCCCACTGGGTGGAGTACTGCAGCGACAGCACGGCCATGTCGTCGGACAGCACATCGGTGCGGCCGGGCTCCAGATCGCCGAGCAGGCAGTTGAAGTTGACCAGGCCTTTGCGCTGCAAGGGGCGCAGCACGGGCGGCTTGCGGTTCGGGTTGAGCGCGCTGCCGCCGGGGTAGTCCAGCGGCAGGCTGAGCGAAAAGCGCAGGCCTTCCTGCACCTCGGCAACACCCTGGCGCACCTTGGCGGCCGTCAGCAGGTTGAGGCGGCCGAGTTGGTCATCGGGGCCGAAGTCGCCCCAGGTCGATCCTGCAGGGCGCTGCTTCCAGCGTGGATTGGCATCGGACATGCTTGTCTCCTTGGTTGAGGAAGGGCTGCAGCGGGCGGTTGTTGTTCTTGGTGCCCGTCTGCCTGGTTCAAGGCGGCTGCCTCAGTGTTTCTGCAAAAAGCTGCCCAGTGCCAGGTCAAAGGCCTGGGGCACTTCGAGGTTGGACAGGTGCGAGGCCGGCACCGTCGCCAGCTCCGAGCCGGCAATGGCGGCATGCATCGCTTCGGCATCGGCCACCGTGGTCACCGGGTCGGCGCTGCCGCCAATCAGCAAGGTGGGGGTCTGGATGCGGGCGATATCGGCGCGCAGGTCTTCCACGGCCAGGGCCTCGCAGCAGCTGGCATAGCCTTCGGGGGCAATGCCGGCAATCCAGGCCTGGGCGGTCTGCACCACCTGGGGCTGGCTGGCGATGAAGCCTTCAGTGAACCAGCGGCTGGGCGATGAATCGGCCAGGGTCTGCATGGCTGCCGCGCCATTGGCACGCACCAGGGCCGCGCGGTCACGCCAGCCCGCTTCGGCGCCAATCTTGGCGGCGCTGTTGGCCACGGTGATGCTGCGCATGCGTGCGCCGGCATGCACGCCCAGCCACAGTCCGGTGAGGCCGCCCATCGAGATGCCGCAGAAATGGGCCTGGTCGATGCCCAGGCTGTCCAGAATGGCCAGCACATCACCGCCCAGTTGGGCGAACTGGTAGGGGCCAGGGCTCACGACGCTGGCGCCGTGGCCACGGGTGTCGTAGCGCAGCACGCGGTACTGGCTGCTGAAAGTGCGGGCCTGGGCGTCCCACATATCCAGGGTGGTGCCCAGCGAGTTGGAGAAAACCAGCACCGGCGCGCCCTCGGGGCCTTGCAGATCGATGTTGAACATGCCGGTCGCAGTGGTGATTTGTTGTGTTGCCATGGCGTTCTGTCCTTCAAAAAGTGCCCCTGCATCGCTGCGCGGGCAAGGCTGCGCCAAGGTGGCCGAGGCAGCAGCGCTGGTGTTTGGGGGGAGGGTGTCGGGGGATGCGGGGCAAGGCGCGGCCCTTGCAGGCCCGCGCTTGCCGCCGCAGTGGGACGTCAGACTTTTTCGAGCACCACGGCAATGCCCTGGCCCACGCCGATGCACATGGTGCACAGCGCGTAGCGGCCGCCCAGTGCATGCAGCTGGTTGACAGCGGTGGTAGCGAGGCGTGCACCCGATGCGCCCAGCGGGTGGCCCAGCGCAATCGCGCCGCCCCATTGGTTGACGCGCTGGTCGTCGTCCGCAATGCCCAGGTCGCGCAGCACGGCCAGGCCTTGGGCGGCAAAGGCTTCGTTCAGCTCGATGACATCGATGTCGGCCAAGGTCAGGCCGGCCAGCGCCAGCACCTTGCGCACGGCAGGTGCCGGGCCAAAGCCCATGATGCGCGGCGCCACACCGGCAGTCGCCATGGCCACCACACGGGCGCGCGGGGTCAGGCCGTATTGCTGGGCAGCTTCTTCATTGGCCAGCAGCAAGGCGCAGGCGCCGTCGTTCACACCCGAGGCATTGCCGGCCGTCACGGTACCGCCTTCGCGCACCACGCCCTTGAGCTTGGCCAGCGCTTCGATCGTGGTGGCGCGGGGGTGCTCGTCCTGGCTGATCACCAGCGCCTCGCCCTTTTTCTGCGGAATGGTCACGGCCACGATCTCGCGGGCCAGGTGGCCGGCAGCGATGGCCGCTGCAGCCTTTTGCTGCGAGGCCAGGGCCATGCGGTCCTGGGCGTCACGCTCGATCTTGAAGTCGTCGGCCACGTTCTCGGCCGTCTCGGGCATGGAGTCCACGCCGTACAGCGCCTTCATCTGCTTGTTGACAAAGCGCCAGCCAATGGTGGTGTCGTAGACGGCATTGTTGCGGCTGAAGGCGGATTCGGCCTTGGGCATCACAAAGGGTGCGCGGCTCATCGATTCCACACCACCGGCGATCATGAGGCGCGCTTCGCCCGACTTGATGGCGCGGGCAGCGGAGCCCACGGCATCCAGACCCGAGCCGCAGAGGCGGTTGACCGTGGCGCCAGGCACCTCGATGGGCAGGCCCGCGAGCAGGCTGGACATGCGGGCCACATTGCGGTTGTCTTCGCCGGCCTGGTTGGCACAGCCGTAGATCACATCGGTGACGGCCGTCCAGTCCACACCGGGGTTGCGCTCCATCAGCGCCTTGATGGGCACGGCGCCCAGGTCATCGGTGCGCACACCGGCCAGCGCGCCGCCGTAGCGGCCAAAGGGGGTGCGCACGGCGTCGCAGATATAGGCATGGGTCATGTTGGTCTCCTGGGATGAATACCGATCGGCGTTGCGCTTACAGCAGGCGCAGGCCAATCATTTTTTCGAGTTCGGCCTTGTCCAGACCGTCAACGGTGTCGATGAGCTTGAGGCCCTGGTCGGTGACCTCGATGGTGGCCACATCGGTGTAGATGCGCTTGACGCAGCCAATGCCGGTCAGCGGGTAGCTGCATTGCTTGACGATCTTGCTCTCGCCCTTCTTGGTCAGCAGGTCCATCATCACCCAGGTCTGCTTGGCGCCGATGGCCAGGTCCATCGCGCCGCCCACGGCGGGAATGGCGCCGGCCTCGCCGGTGCTCCAGTTGGCCAGGTCGCCGTTCTCTGCCACCTGGAATGCGCCGAGCACGCAGATGTCGAGGTGACCGCCGCGCATCATTGCAAAGCTGTCGGCATGGTGGAAGAAGCTGCCGCCTGCCAGCAAGGTGACGGGCTGCTTGCCGGCATTGGTGAGGTCATAGTCTTCCTCACCAGCGGCCGGCGCCGGGCCCATGCCCAGGATGCCGTTTTCCGACTGCAGGATCACTTCGCGGTCCTGGGGGATGTGGTTGGCCACGGCCGTCGGCTGGCCAATGCCCAGGTTCACGTAGGCGCCGTCATGGATGTCCTGCGCCACGCGGGCGGCCAGTTCGTCTTTCGTGCGTTTTTGGTAGCTGCTCATGGTCTTGTCTCCTGCTTCAGGCTGTTTTCTTGAAGCCACCGGCTTGCGTGGCAACGCGCTCGATCTTGATGACCTGGTTGACATAGATGCCAGGGGTGACCACGGCTTCGGGGTCGAGCTGGCCCAGCTCCACGATCTCATGCACGGTGGCAATGGTGTACTTCGCAGCGGTGGCCATTACCGGGCCAAAGTTGCGTGCCGATTTGCGGTAGGTGAGGTTGCCCCAGCGGTCGCCTTGCTCGGCCTTGATCAGCGCCACATCGCCATAGATGGGGTACTCCAGCACATAGTGCTTGCCATTGATCTCGCGCGTTTCCTTGCCGGCGGCCAGCTCGGTGCCGTAGGCGGTGGGGCAGAAGAAGGCGCCGATGCCGGCACCGGCAGCGCGCATGCGCTCGGCCAGGTTGCCCTGGGGCACCACTTCGAGTTCGATCTTGCCGCTGCGGTAGAGCTCGTCGAACACATAGCTGTCGACCTGGCGCGGGAAGCTGCAAATGATCTTGCGCACAGCACCGGTCTTGAGCAGGGCAGCCAGGCCGGTGTCGCCATTGCCGGCGTTGTTGTTGACCACCGTGAGATCGCGCGCACCCTGTGCGATCAGGCCGTCAATCAGGGCCGCTGGAATGCCGGCGGTGCCAAAGCCGCCGATGAGCACGGTCGAGCCATCCTGGACGCGGCTGAGGGACTCGGCAATCGAGTCCGAAATCTTGTTGATCATCTTGTCTCCTGGTTCTGAACACGGGTCGCAACAGGCTGCTGATCCCGCTGCGGCATGGTCGCGCTGCGCTGTAGCAGCGCCTGTACCGCGTGCGACAAATGCCTTTCACGGCCTGTCTATGCAAGGTCTGGCACTGCATCAGCGAGGATCAGCGGCCCTTAGGGAGTTTCTGCACAACTCCCTCCCGTGGTCTGCAGGCGGGCTCGGGCGATCTGCTGCGTTGTCTTTCTTGTCAATAGCTGGCTATTGACTGCAAAAGACGCCTTGCATCTCATCCCGATCCGCGTCCATCCCGCTTGGCGAGGGTTTTGCAGAACCTCCCAGAGGCTCTTGGTAAAAATGTTCGTATATAGAACATTAGTTCGCTAAAAGAATTATAGACTGCCGGATAATCCGCTACCCGATGTCCCTGCGATTTGCTTTTGTATTGCCAGGGATCCGCTCCACGCCAACGACCACGATTGCGGCCTATGAAAGAAGAAGACCCGACCCTCCGCCCCAGTGACAGCTATGTGCAGTCCTTCGCGCGCGGGCTGGAGGTCATCCGCAGCTTTGGCGCTGCCGCGCCGCGCCAGACCTTGACGGAAGTGGCCGAGGCCACCGGCATGACGCGTGCCGGCGCGCGCCGCATCCTGCTGACCTTGCAGACCCTGGGCTATGTGCGGGTGGAGGGCCGTTTGTTTGCGCTCACGCCGCGCATCCTGGATCTGGGCTTTGCCTATCTGTCATCGATGCCGGTCTGGAATCTGGCCCAGCCGGTGATGGATGCGCTGGTCGAGCAGACCCATGAGTCTTGCTCCATCGCCGTGCTCGATGGCCAGGATGTCGTCTACGTTTTGCGCGTGCACACGCACAAGATCATGAGCACCAACCTGGGCATGGGCTCGCGCCTGCCCAGTTTCTGGACTTCGCTGGGCCGGGTGCTGCTGGCCGAGCTTCCGCCCCAGGAGCTGCAGCCCTTGCTCGAGGGCCGTGACCGCACGATGTTCACCCGCTTCACCCTCCAGGACGAAGCCCAGCTGCTGGCCGAGCTGGCCCAGGTGCGTGCACAGGGCTGGTGCCTGCTCAACCAGGAGCTCGAAGAGGGGCTCACCTCGGTCGCTGCCCCCATCCGCAATGCCAGCGGCCAGGTGGTGGCGGCCATGAATATCAGCGGCCAGGCGAACCGCACCACGCCCGAGATCATGCAGGGCGAGCTGCTGCCCCAGCTGTTGCAGGCGGCGGGGCGCGTTTCGGGCCTGTTGGGCTACCAGGCGGGCCGGGGTATCGGCGGCAAGCTGGCGCCACGTTAAGCCGCAGACGCGGCTCGGCATTTCCATTTCATGGCTTCCCTGGCGCCGCCGGGTGCCGGCTTGGGTACGTCCTGTTGCAGTCCGGGTAGCCCTCGCCTGAGGGCGGGATTCGATGGCTTTGCGCCGCGCCGTTCCAGCGCTTCGATCGCGCGCAGCCTGCCTGCGTACTGTGTTTCAGCCATTTCTTAAGAAAACCTGAAGAAGGCTTAAGAAACCGCCTGCTGTGGCTTTGTCGCCTCTGTGTATCCCATTCTTAAAGATATGTAAATGAGAACCATTTTCCTCTTTAAGATGTGCGAGCTTTTTCACGGTGGTAGCCAACCAGAGTGCGGATTTCCCATCCGGTATAGCCAGACCGAACACATACCAAGGCATTAAAAGGAACTGGAATGGCTTTCAAAACCCAACCTGTGGTGGCAGCAGTGGCGCTGCTGTGCGCGGGCTATGCAGCGGCGCAGCAAGCGCCGGCCGAGACGACCTTGCAGGAAGTGCGCGTGCAGGCAGATACTGCGGCGGACGTGGGCTACGCAGCGCCCACGGCCAAGAGCGCCACGAAGATTGAAGCGCCTTTGCGCGACATTCCGCAAACCGTCAACGTGGTGCCCCAGCAGCTGATGCGCGACCAGGCCGTGCAGTCGATGCAGGACGTGCTCAAGGCCGTTCCCGGCATTGGCCTGTCGCATGGCGATGGCCAGCGCGACCAGGTGACGATCCGGGGCTTCACGGCGATTGCGGACCAGTTCGTCGATGGCGTGCGCGATGACGCGCTGTACTTCCGCGACCTGTCCAATGTCGAGCAGGTCGAAGTGCTCAAGGGCCCGGCATCGGTGCTGTACGGCCGGGGGTCTTCGGGCGGTCTGATCAACCGCATCACCAAGAAGCCCGGCATCGACCGCAGCGAAGTGGGCCTGACCCTGGGCAGCTGGAACCAGCGCCGGGGCGAGTTTGACCTGGCGCGTGCGCCGCAGGACAGCATCGTCTCCTACCGCCTGACCGGCGCCATCGAGCGCGCCGACAGCTACCGCGACCAGCAGTTTCTGGACCGCAAGGCGCTGGCCGGCTCGGTGCAGTTCAAGTTCAGCGCGGACACGCAGCTGCTGCTGCAGGCCGACTACCTCCAGGACAGCCGCCTCACCGATTTTGGTATTCCCGCCTTCCAGGGCCGCCCGGTGAATGTGCCGCCCCGCACCTACTATGGCGCGGCCAATGCACGCGATACCGATGTGAGCACCTCGGAGGTGTACTCGGCCTCGGCTACGTTGAGCCACCGCTTCAACGACAGCCTGAGCCTGCGCAATGTGCTGCGCTACTACGACTACAGCCTGGACCGCAGCAACACCCTGGTCGGCGCGGTCAACGAGAAGGCGCAGACGGCGACCCTCAACCGTGGCCATCTGGAGCGCGACGAGCACGGCTTTTTCAACCAGCTGGAGCTGACGCAGAAGCTGGAGCTGGCGGGCATGCAGCACCAGCTGCTGTACGGGCTGGAGCTGGGCCGCCAGAACAAGGGCTTGCTGAGCATCAACCAGAGCAATGTGGGGACGGTGTCGCTGTTCAACCCGGTGCTGCCGGTCGTCTCGCCGGTGCTGACGGCTGCACCTTCGGCCAACAACGACAGCGTCTTCAGCGTGGCCAGCGCCTATGTGCAGGACATGGTCACCCTGGCCCCCGAATGGAAGCTGCTGGCTGGCTTGCGCTATGACCGCTTCCGCCAGGAAACCGACAACTACACGCCAGGCAGCGTCAACCTGGGCCGCACCGATGTGGCATGGAGCCCGCGCGTCGGCCTGGTCTACCAGCCCAGCAATGCGCTGTCGTACTACGTGTCGCTCAGCAAGTCTTTCCAGCCCTCGGGCGAGACCTTTGCGCTGGCAGCCAACAATGCCCAGCTGGCGCCTGAGAAAACCACCAGCCGTGAGGTCGGTGTGAAGTGGGATCTGCTCGACGGCAAGGCCAGCGCCAATGCGGCGCTGTTCGAGATCGAACGCACCAACATCAAGAGCGTCGACCCCGTCAGCAACACCCTGGTGCCGCTGGGCGTGCAGCGCACCCGGGGCCTGGAGCTGAGCTTTGCCGGCGACCTGTCGCAGGGCTGGCAGATCTGGTCAGGCTATGCCTACCTGTTGAGCGAGATGACCTCGTCGCCCGCTGTCGATGCCGGCCAGCCCGTAGAGGGCAAGCGCGCCACCTTGACGCCCAAGCACAGTGCCAATGTCTGGTTGACCAAGGCCCTGGGCCATGGCTTTGGCGCCGGGGGCGGCATCAGCTATGTCGGCGCGCGTTTTGCCAACCCTGGCAACACCGTCGTACTGCCGGGCTACGCCACCTTGGATGCCATGGCCTACTACCGCCTGAACCAGGTGGACCTGCAGCTCAAGCTCAACAACCTCCTGGACAAACGCTACATCGTGGCCGGGCACGGCTCCTCGCCCAACCTGAACCTGCCGGGCGCGCCGCGCTCGGTGCAGTTGGTGGCGCGCTACCGCTTCTAAGCTGCAAGGCGGGATAGAGAAAGGCCATCTGCCCAGGGGCGGATGGCCTTTTGTCGTAGTTGGTATTGCGGTGAGAGGCTCAGTCGATATTGCCCAGGCCTTGCAGGTTGCCGAAGCGGTCGCGGATCTGGATCCAGGTGCTGCCCTGGTTCAGAAGGGGCAAGTCAAAAGTAGCTGTGCCGGCAACGGTCTCGCCAGCGGTCTTGGTGCAGGTGATGCGGTCAGGGTTGTCTGGGTATTTCTGTTCGCAACGGATGGCGCCATCAGATGACAGCACCGCGCCATCCTTCTCTTTGTTGAATACCAGATGCGTTTGCATGGGCAGTGAGTACCATTCGCCAAACAGCTTGTCGGCCAGCGAAGCCGGATCGTCCAGTCGCATGCGTACGATGGTCTTGGGCGCTTCTCCCGGGAAAGTCACGGTACCTCGCTGTGAAAAGTGGGGCGTGGGCTGCTCGCGGTTGACTGCCAAATCGATACGCACTGGGCCCGCTTCCGCAATCTGGTGTGCTGACTGGGCCGCACCGCCCAGGCTGCGTCCACCCGCATACTGGTTCAGCGCAAATTCGGCCCGCGATGCCTGGGTATCTGGGCCAGTGCTGCCGTAGGTGCCGCTGCCCATATGGAAGGTGGGTTGGCCATTGGCGCCGTAGTTGAAGACCTGCAGCACCATGGTGGAGTTCTGCACGTCCAGCGCCAGTCCGCGACCGGGCTTGCCGGTGAGCTCATCTTGCACAATCCAGGTGCCGTTGATGGGCATCAGTTGGTGTGTGTGCCGTGTTGGAATGCCGGTCACGGTTGAGCCGGGAAGCGCGATGGACCAATAGTTTTGCTGCTGTAGCTGCTGGTTGGCGAAGTTCATTGCAGAATCACTCTGCCCGATTAAGGGGAGCACCTGCCCAGGTGCCTCTTTCATCGTGGCATGGCCTGCAATCTGGCCCCCCGAGATTTGAAAGCGCAGGCTTTTGATATTGCTTCCGCTGGTGGCAGAGTTGCACAGGATCTGCGCTTTCTCGGCATCCACGGAACAGGGCGAAATGTAGCTGGGTACGTTCCCGTCCACATACTCAGCAAGCTCAAGCTGGTCCTTGCTATTGCGCTGAAGTGTCGCGCTGCGGTATTGCTTGAACTGCAAATTCTTGTCCAATATCATCAGACGCAGCACGCGTTGGCCCAGCTGTGCGAGAGGATTGCTGATGCTCGGCGTGAATTCTTTGATCGCAAAGCGCTCTATCGCCGCGGGTGCTTCGCCGGGAAACTGCACCGTACCCTTCAAACCATTGCTGAAGGACACCGTCACATCACCGGGTGAGCTGTCTTCTACGGCATCCCGCGCTGCGCTGCCAAAGCTGCGCCCGCCGGTATAGCGGACGAGTGGGGCAGTGACGCTGTTGCCGTCCAGTTGCCCGGTGGCCGTGTAGAAAGTGGCATCGCCATTTTTCTCGTAGCCAAACACCTGCATGAAAAAAGTGTTGCCTTGCACATCGATGGCCAGGCCACGGCCAGGTTTGCCATCCAGCTCGCTGCTGACGATCCAGGTGCCCGCTTGGGGTGTGAAATTGCGTGCGGCCCAGCTGTTGGCGCTGCAGGCCAGAAGGCTTGCCACGATCAAAGAAGATAAGCGCATAGTGATTCAATCTCCCGGGTTATTGTCATAGTTGCCTGTTAGATCATAGCGAAGAGGCGTGCAAGCTAGCTGTCAGGGAAGCGTTGATAATGGTGCCGCCTCTCCACCCGCTGTCCTCGCCCCTTACGTCCATGGCCCGCCTTCCCCGACTCAGTCTTCCCGACATGCCGCACCATGTGCTGCACCGGGGCAACAACCGGCAGACGGTCTTTGTCGATGATGAGGATTTCCAGCACTTCAGCGATTTGCTGCGCCAGCTGGCGCAGACCCACCTGGTGGCAGTGCATGCCTTTGTGCTGATGCCCAACCACTTCCATCTGTTAATCACACCCCAGACCGAGCAGGGCCTGCCGCTGTTGATGCAGGCGCTGGGCCGGGCCTATGTGCGCTATTTCAATGCCCGCCACGGGCGCAGCGGTACTTTGTGGGAAGGGCGCTACCGCTCGACGGTGGTCGAGCCGGCCGAGCCGTTGCTGCAATGCATCATCTATATCGATTCCAATCCGCAGCGCGCAGGCCTCGTCGCCAAGGCGGAAGACTACCCCTGGTCCAGCTGTGCGCACCATTTAGGTGCAAAACCAATGGCGTGGTTGCGCGATCCGGCGGCCTTCTGGGCCTTGGGCAACACCCCCTTTGCGCGGGAGGCCCGCTATGCCCAGATGCTGGCTTATGGCCTGTCGCAGCGTGAGTCAGGTGCGCTGACCGCTGCGGTACAGGGCGGCTGGGCGATGGGCAGTGAAGACTTTGTGCAATCCCTGCAGTCCAAAACGGTGCGCAGGCTGCACAAAAAGAGTGCGGGCCGTCCCCGTTTGGCCACTCCTTCCGACGAGTGAAGTAAAAATTCCATATATATCAACGATTATTTGGCTATTTTTAATATGACCCTAATTAATTGTTGAGAAAAATCATTTGAAAATAATTGGTATCTGACCCTAAATAAAATACTTGCTCGGGTATGGGCAGCTGCTCTACATTGACCTTCCCGCGATAGATTATTTGAAGGATTGCGCCATGTCGGCTACCGCACGCGAGCAGATGCAAGCTCAGGGTCTGTATGACCCGACTCTGGAACACGATGCCTGCGGCGTCGGTTTTGTGGCCCACATCAAGGGCCAGAAGAGCCATGCCATCGTGACCCAGGCTCTGAAGATTCTGGAGAACCTGGACCACCGGGGTGCGGTGGGTGCCGACAAGCTGATGGGTGATGGCGCCGGTATCCTGATCCAGCTGCCTGACGCGCTCTACCGCGACGAGATGGCCGCCCAGGGCGTCAAGCTGCCGCCGTTTGGTGAATACGGCGTGGGCATGGTGTTCCTGCCCAAGGAACATGCATCGCGTCTGGCTTGCGAGGAAGAGCTGGAGCGCGCCATCAAGGCCGAAGGCCAGGTGCTGCTGGGCTGGCGCGATGTGCCGGTCAACCGCGAGATGCCGATGTCGCCTACGGTGCGCGAGAAAGAGCCGGTCATCCGCCAGGTGTTCATCGGCCGTGGCGCCGATGTGATCGTGCAGGATGCGCTGGAGCGCAAGCTGTATGTGATCCGCAAGACCGCCAGCGCGGCGATCCAGAACCTGCAGCTCAAGTACAGCAAAGAGTACTACGTGCCCAGCATGAGCAGCCGCACCGTGATCTACAAGGGTCTGCTGCTGGCTGATCAAGTAGGTACCTACTTCCGAGATTTGGAAGATGAGCGCTGCGTCTCCGCGCTGGGCTTGGTGCACCAGCGCTTCTCGACCAACACCTTCCCCGAGTGGCCACTGGCCCACCCTTACCGCTATGTGGCGCACAACGGTGAAATCAACACCGTCAAGGGCAACTACAACTGGATGCGCGCCCGCGAAGGCGTGATGAGCTCGCCCGTTCTGGGCAACGATCTGCAAAAGCTCTACCCGATCAGCTTTGCGCACCAGTCCGACACGGCCACTTTCGACAACTGCCTGGAGCTGCTGACCATGGCGGGCTACCCGCTGGCCCAGGCGGTGATGATGATGATTCCCGAGCCTTGGGAGCAGCACGCGACGATGGATTCGCGCCGCCGCGCTTTCTACGAATACCATGCCGCGATGATCGAGCCCTGGGATGGCCCCGCGTCGATCGTGTTCACCGATGGCCGCCAGATCGGCGCTACCCTGGACCGCAATGGCCTGCGTCCGGCCCGTTACTGCGTGACCGACGATGACTTCGTCATCATGGGCTCCGAATCGGGCGTGCTGCCCGTGCCCGAGCACAAGATCGTGCGCAAGTGGCGCCTGCAGCCCGGCAAGATGTTCCTGATCGATCTGGACCAGGGCCGTCTGATCGACGACGAAGAAGTCAAGTCCTCGCTGACCAATGCCAAGCCTTACATGCGCTGGATTGAAGACCTGCGCATCCGCCTGGATGACGTGGTCAAGCCCGTGGCCGGCGAGTCGCAGATCGACCAGCAGGCCAAGGCCTCGCAAGAGTTCGGTGCGATTGCCGAGGAGCAGAAGTCCCCGGAGCTGCTGGACCTGCAGCAGGCCTTTGGCTACACCCAGGAAGACATCAAGTTCCTGATGAGCCCGATGGCCGCGAACGGCGAAGAGGGCATTGGCTCGATGGGCAATGACAGCCCGCTGGCCGTGCTGTCCGACAAGAACAAGCCGCTGTACAACTACTTCCGCCAGATGTTCGCGCAGGTGACCAACCCGCCGATCGATCCGATCCGTGAAGCGATTGTGATGAGCCTGGTGTCCTTCATCGGCCCCAAGCCCAACCTGCTGGATATCAACCAGGTCAACCCGCCGCTGCGCCTAGAAGTGACCCAGCCGGTGCTGGACTTCAGCGACATGGTGAAGCTGCGCAACATCCGCTCGCACACCGCTGGCAAGTTCAGCTCGGCCGTGCTCGACATCACCTACCCGCTGGAATGGGGCAGTGAAGGCGTGGAAGCGCGCCTGGCGTCGCTGTGTGCACAAGCCGTTGATGCGATCAAGACCGGCAACAACATCCTGATCATCAGCGACAAGGGCGTCAGCAAGGACCGCGTGGCCATCCAGGCACTGCTGGCGCTGTCTGCCATCCACCAGCATCTGATCCGCGAAGGCCTGCGTACGGCCTGCGGTCTGGTGGTGGAGACCGGCACCGCCCGCGAAGTGCACCACTTCGGCGTGCTGGCCGGCTACGGTGCCGAAGCCGTGCACCCCTACCTGGCGCTGGAGACGATCACCTCGATCCACAAGCACCTGCCCGGCGATCTGTCGGCAGACAAGGCGATCTACAACTACATCAAGGCCATCGGCAAGGGTCTGTCCAAGATCATGTCGAAGATGGGTGTGTCCACCTACATGTCCTACTGCGGTGCGCAGCTGTTCGAAGCGGTCGGCATCAACAGCGAAACCATCGACAAGTACTTCACCGGCACCTCCAGCCGTGTTGAAGGCCTGGGCGTGTTCGAAATTGGCGAAGAAGCCATCCGCCGCCACAAGGCTGCCTTTGGCAACGACCCGGTGCTGGCCACCATGCTGGACACCGGTGGCGAATACGCCTGGCGTGCCCGTGGTGAAGAGCACATGTGGAGCCCTGATGCGATTGCCAAGCTGCAGCACTCGACCCGCGCCAACAGCTTCAACACCTACAAGGAATATGCGCAGCTGATCAACGACCAGAGCAAGCGCCACATGACCTTGCGCGGCCTGTTCGAGTTCAAGATCGATCCTGCCAAGGCCATCCCGGTCGAGCAGGTCGAATCGGCGGCCGAGATCGTCAAGCGCTTTGCGACCGGCGCCATGTCGCTGGGCTCGATCAGCACCGAAGCCCATGTGACCCTGGCCGTGGCGATGAACCGCATCGGCGGCAAGAGCAACACCGGCGAGGGCGGTGAAGACCCCGCCCGTTACCGCAACGAGCTCAAGGGCATCCCGATCAAGCAGGGCGAGTCGCTGGCGTCGATCATCGGCAAGGACCAGATCGAATCGGACTACGTGCTGCAAGACGGCGACAGCCTGCGCTCGCGCATCAAGCAAGTGGCATCGGGCCGCTTTGGTGTGACGGCCGAGTACCTGGCCTCTGCGGACCAGATCCAGATCAAGATGGCGCAGGGCGCCAAGCCCGGTGAAGGCGGCCAGCTGCCAGGCGGCAAGGTGACCGAATACATCGGCAAGCAGCGCTACTCGGTGCCCGGCGTGGGCCTGATCTCGCCCCCGCCGCACCACGACATCTACTCGATCGAGGACCTGGCCCAGCTGATCCACGACCTGAAGAACGTCGCCACGCATTCGTCGATCAGCGTCAAGCTGGTGTCCGAAGTCGGTGTCGGCACGATTGCCGCCGGCGTGGCCAAGTGCAAGGCCGACCACGTGGTGATCGCCGGCCATGATGGCGGCACGGGCGCATCGCCGTGGTCGTCGATCAAGCATGCGGGCTCGCCATGGGAGATCGGCCTGGCCGAAACCCAGCAGACCCTAGTGCTCAACGGCCTGCGCAGCCGTATCCGTGTGCAGGCAGACGGCCAGATGAAGACCGGCCGCGACGTGGTGATCGGTGCGCTGTTGGGTGCCGATGAGTTCGGCTTTGCCACCGCACCGCTGGTGGTCGAGGGCTGCATCATGATGCGCAAGTGCCACCTCAACACCTGTCCGGTGGGTGTGGCCACGCAAGACCCCGAGCTGCGCAAGAAATTCAGCGGCAAGCCCGAGCATGTGGTGAACTTCTTCTTCTTCATCGCCGAAGAAGCGCGCCAGATCATGGCCCAGCTGGGTATTGCCAAGTTCGACGACCTGGTGGGCCGTGCCGACCTGCTGGACATGAAGGCCGGTATCACCCACTGGAAGGCCAAGGGCCTGGACTTTGGCCGCCTGCTGGCGCGTGCCGAAGTGGCGGGCGATGTGCCGCTGTACCACACGCAGAACCAGGACCATGGTCTGGAAAAGGCTTTCGACAACATCCTGATCGAGAAGTCGCGCCCCGCCATCGACAAGGGCGAAAGGGTCAAGATCCTGGAGACCGTGCGCAATGTGAACCGTACCGTGGGCGCGATGCTCTCGGGCGCAGTGACCAAGGTGCATCCCGAAGGCCTGCCTGACGACACCATCCACATCCGTGTCGAGGGCACCGGTGGCCAGTCGTTTGGCGCCTTCCTGTGCAACGGCATCACCCTGTACCTGGTCGGTGACGCGAACGACTACACCGGCAAGGGCCTGTCCGGCGGCCGCGTGGTGGTGCGCCCGAGCCTGGATTTCCGTGGCGAAGCGCACAAGAACATCATTGTGGGCAACACCGTGATGTACGGCGCAACCACCGGTGAGGCCTTCTTGAGCGGCGTGGCCGGCGAGCGCTTTGCAGTGCGCCTGTCGGGTGCCACGGCGGTGGTCGAGGGCACCGGTGACCATGGTTGCGAATACATGACTGGCGGTACCGTGCTGGTGCTGGGCAAGACCGGGCGCAACTTTGCAGCCGGCATGAGTGGCGGTGTGGCCTACGTCTATGACGAGGACGGCCAGTTCGCCAGCCGCTGCAACACCACGATGGTCACGTTGGACAAGGTGCTGAGCCAGTCCGAGCAAGAGGCCAGCATCGACAAGGGCATCTGGCACAACGGCCAGACGGACGAAGCACAGCTCAAGCGCCTGCTTGCCGACCACCTGCGCTGGACGGGCAGCAAGCGTGCCCGTGACCTGCTGGACAACTGGGCGGAGGTGCGCAGCAAGTTCGTCAAGGTCTTCCCGACCGAGTACAAGCGCGCGCTGGGTGAGATCCACGCCCGCGCCGAAGCCAAGGCGCAAGTCGCCAAGGCCAAGACCTCGGCCAAGAAGAGCGTGGACGCCGCCGCGAAGTGAGGCCGCTGGCGGCCCTGCCGCCAAGCACCCCGACCCTTATTAATGACCACGATTGCTGTCCCCGCCAACGCGGCGCGGGCAGCAGCCAAGCAAGAGATCCGATCATGGGAAAAGTCACAGGCTTTATGGAATATGCGCGTATCGACGAGGGCTATGCCCCCGTTGAGGACCGCCTCAAACATTACAAGGAATTTGTTGTTGGCCTGAACTCGCAGCAGGCCAAGCAGCAAGGCGCCCGCTGCATGGACTGCGGCACGCCGTTCTGCAACAGCGGTTGCCCGGTCAACAACATCATTCCGGATTTCAACGATCTGGTGTACCGCGCCGATTGGGCGGCAGCCTTTCATGTGCTGGATTCGACCAACAACTTCCCCGAGTTCACCGGCCGCATCTGCCCCGCGCCTTGCGAAGCGGCCTGCGTGCTGAACATCAACAGCGATCCGGTGGGTATCAAGTCCATCGAACATGCCATCATCGACCGTGCCTGGGAAGAGGGCTGGGTGCAGGCGCGTCCTCCCAAGCACCAGACGGGCAAGAAGGTAGCAGTGGTTGGCTCCGGCCCTGCCGGCATGGCGGCAGCCCAGCAATTGGCCCGTGCGGGCCATGCGGTGACCTTGTTCGAAAAGAACGACCGCATCGGCGGTCTGCTGCGCTACGGCATCCCTGACTTCAAGCTCGACAAGGTCCACATCGACCGCCGTGCCGCTCAGCTGCAGGCCGAAGGCGTGACCATCCGCACCGGCGTGCTGGTGGCTGGCAAGGACGGTCTGGGCAAGGACAGCAAGGTCACCAACTGGGCCAAGGAAACCGTCTCGCCCGAGCAGCTCAAGTCCGAGTTCGACGCGGTGCTGCTGACCGGCGGCTCCGAGCAGTCGCGCGATCTGCCGGTGCCCGGCCGCGACCTGGACGGCGTGCACTACGCGATGGAGTTCCTGCCCCAGCAAAACAAGATCAATGCCGGCGACAAGCTCAAGGGCCAGATCCGTGCGGATGGCAAGGACGTCATCGTCATCGGCGGTGGCGACACCGGCAGCGACTGCGTGGGCACCAGCAACCGCCACGGCGCCAAAAGCGTCACCCAGTTCGAGGTGATGCCCATGCCGCCCGAAGAGGAAAACAAGCCGCTGGTCTGGCCTTACTGGCCGATCAAGCTGCGCACCAGCTCCAGCCACGAAGAAGGCGCTGTGCGTGAGTTCGCGATCTCGACCAAGACGTTCAACGGCGACAAGGGCAAGGTCAAGAGCCTGACCACCGTGCAGGTCGAGTTCAAGGACGGCAAGCTGAGTGAAGTCAAGGGCACCGAAAAGGAATGGCCTGCCGACCTGGTGCTGCTGGCCATGGGTTTTGTGAACCCCGTCTCGCCGGTGCTGGAAGCCTTTGGCGTCGACAAGGATGCCCGTGGCAACGCCCGTGCGACCACCGACTTCACCGGCGGCTACGCCACCAATGTGAACAAGGTGTTTGCCGCTGGCGACATGCGCCGTGGCCAGTCGCTGGTGGTCTGGGCCATCCGCGAAGGCCGCCAGGCCGCGCGCGCCGTCGACGAGTACCTGATGGGCTGGAGCGATCTGCCGCGCTAAAACCGGTAGCCACTCACCCACCCAAGACCGCAGCCGAGGCTGCGGTCTTTTTTTGTGCCTGCTCGGCCTGAGTGCATCCTAGATATCCGGTATACCCCCAGGGGGTACCTGGGGTTTTCATATATTTTTCATATGTAATTTTTATAAATTGCATTTATACTCTGTCCCAGTACCTGAGTTTGGCGTGCTTTTGCGCCGTTGCGAACACCGCCTGCCATGCCCCATAACGCTGAAGACAAGCACCGCGCCATCACCCGCCTGCGCCGCATCAAAGGCCAGGCGGAGGCCCTGGAGCGAGCGGTGGAGGCGGGCAGTGATTGCGCCCCCATCCTGCAGCAGCTCGCCGCCATGCGCGGGGCCGTACACGGCCTGATGGCCGACTTGCTCGATGGCCATATGCGCGAGACCATGGCCAAGCAGCCGGCGCCATCTCAGGCGGACATTGACGAAATGCTGTCGCTGCTGCGTTCGTACCTCAAATAGGCCTGTGGTCGTGACCGCGCCTGACTGTTTTCCCCCGTTTTTGACCCAAGGAGTCCACCCATGAAATCCCGCGCCGCTGTTGCCTTCAAAGCCGGAGAGCCTTTGCAGATTGTCGAGATCGACGTTGCGCCACCCCAGAAGGGCGAAGTGCTGGTCAAGATCACCCACACGGGCGTGTGCCACACGGATGCCTTCACCCTGAGCGGTGATGACCCCGAAGGCATCTTCCCGGCGGTGCTGGGCCATGAGGGCGCCGGCATCGTGGTGGAAGTGGGCGAGGGCGTTACCAGCGTCAAGCCAGGCGACCATGTGATTCCGCTGTACACGGCAGAGTGCGGCGAATGCCTGTTCTGCAAGAGCGGCAAGACCAACCTCTGCGTGGCGGTGCGCGCCACCCAGGGCAAGGGTGTGATGCCCGATGGCACCACGCGCTTCAGCTACAACGGCGAGCCGATCTACCACTACATGGGCTGCTCCACCTTCTCCGAGTACACCGTGGTGGCCGCAGTGTCGCTGGCCAAGGTCAATCCCGATGCCAACCCCGAGCAGGTCTGCCTGCTGGGCTGCGGCGTGACCACCGGCCTGGGCGCTGTCAAGAACACCGCCAAGGTGCAAGAGGGCGATACCGTGGCCGTGTTCGGCCTGGGCGGCATCGGCCTGGCGGTGATCCAGGGCGCGCAGCTGGCCAAGGCCGGCCGCATCATCGCCGTCGATACCAATCCTGGCAAGTTCGAGCTGGCCAAGACCTTTGGCGCAACCGACTGCATCAACCCCAAGGATTTCGACAAGCCGATCCAGCAAGTGATCGTCGAGATGACCGGCTGGGGCGTGGACCACAGCTTTGAATGTATCGGCAGCACCCAGGTGATGCGTGCGGCGCTGGAGTGCGCGCACCGTGGCTGGGGCCAGAGCGTGATCATCGGTGTGGCGGGTGCGGGCCAGGAGATTTCCACCCGTCCTTTCCAGCTCGTTACCGGCCGCAAATGGCTGGGCACGGCCTTTGGCGGCGTCAAGGGCCGCAGCGAGCTGCCCGGCATGGTGGAAGACGCGATGGCCGGCAAGATCCAGCTCGAGCCTTTTGTCACCCACACCATGGGCCTGGCCAAGATCAACGAGGCTTTCGACCTGATGCATGAAGGCAAGTCGATCCGCTCGGTGGTCAATTTCGCCAGCTAAGCACTGCTGGCCGAACCTGGCCAGTGCTGGCTGCCAGCATGCGCTGCAATAGTCCTGCGCAGCGCTGGCAGCGGTGCCAGGGGCGACAATGCGAGGCTTGTTGTCCCTGCGGCCCCACCCGCACCATTGAAATCCATGTCTTTTACCTCTCTTGGCCTTGCTCCGTCGCTGGCCCACGCTGCCCAGGCCCATGGCCTGATTGCACCCACGGCCATCCAGACCCAAGCCATTCCGGCCATTCTGGACGGGCGTGACCTGCTGGGCTGTGCGCCGACCGGCTCGGGCAAGACGGCGGCCTATGTGCTGCCCCTGATGCAGGCCTGGATGCTCAGCGATGCAGCAGGCCAGGCGGGCCGCCATGAGACGCAGGCCTTGATCCTGGTGCCTACCCGCGAGTTGGCCACCCAGGTGGCCGAGCTGGTCTACTTTGTCGGCGAGGCGCTGGGCCGCCGCCCCAAGGTGGCCGTGCTCACCGGCGGTGTGTCCATCAACCCCCAGCTGCTGGCCTTGCGCGGCGGTGTGGATCTGGTGATTGCCACGCCCGGGCGCTTGCTCGATGTGGTGGCGCACAGCAAGCTGCGGCTGGACACCATCAGCACCCTGGTGCTGGACGAGGCCGACCGGCTGATGGACCTGGGCTTTGCCGAAGAACTGCAAAGCGTGCTGGCCCTGGTGCCGCCGCGCGAGCAGCGCCAGACCCTGCTGCTGTCGGCCACCTTTGCGCCGGCGGTGCAAGCGCTGGTGCCCACCTTGCTGCGTGCCACGCATGAGAAGGTGGAGATCGCCTCGACCCATCTGCAGGATGCCACCATCGTGCAGGAGGCCTACTACCTCGATGCCGCCAAGCGCACCGCCTGGCTGCGTGAGCTGGTGACCCAGTACGCCGGCCAGCGCATGCTGGTGTTTGTGGCCAGCCGCTACAGTGCCGAGCATGTGGCCAACAAGCTTTATGACAAGGGCATCAGCGCCACCGCCTTCCATGGCGAGCTGAGCCAGGGCGCACGCCAGCAGGTGCTGCAGGAGTTCCGCAGCAGCCAGTGGCAGGTCCTGGTGACCACCGACCTGGCCGCGCGCGGCATCCATGTCGAGGCACTGCCCCTGGTCATCAACTACGACCTGCCGCGCTCGCCCACTGATTACACCCACCGCATCGGCCGTACCGGCCGGGCCGGTATCTCGGGCCTGGCCATCAGCCTGGTGACCCCCGCCAGCCTGGCGCACTGGAAGCTGATTGCCAAGCGCAATGGGCTCGATGTGGCGCTGCAGAGCCTGGACCAGTACCCGGTCACCGAAGCCGTGCCCGCGCATGCGCCCTCTGAAGATGCCGGCAATGGCGGCATCAAGGGCAAGCGCATGAGCAAGAAAGACAAGCTGCGTGCAGCGGCCGCCCAGGCCGCATCCCTGCCAGCCCCTACCGAAGGAAATTCCGATGTCTGATGCCCAAGCCAGCCTCAAGCTGCAGGCAGCCCATGCCTGCTTTGGCGGCGCCCAGCGTTTTTATGAGCATTTCTCCAGCCAGATCGGCCTGGCGATGAAGTTCTCGGTGTTTCTGCCGCCCAAGGCGGTGGAGGGCGAGAAAGTGCCGGCGCTGCTGTACCTGGCGGGCCTGACCTGTACCGAAGAGACTTTCATGACCAAGGCCGGCGCGCAGCGCCTGGCGGCTTCGCTGAACGTGGCCCTGGTCACCTGCGACACCAGCCCGCGCGGCGCGGGCCTGCCTGGCGAAGCGCAGAGCTGGGATTTTGGCGTGGGTGCCGGTTTCTACCTGGATGCCACGGCCAAGCCCTGGGCACTGCACTGGCGCATGGAAAGCTACATCGTCGACGACCTGCTGCCACTGCTGGGCGCCAAACTGCCAATCGACCTGCAGCGCCTGGGCATCTTTGGCCACAGCATGGGCGGCCATGGCGCGCTGACCCTGGCGCTGCGCCATCCCGGCGTGTTCAAGTCGGTCTCGGCCTTTGCGCCGATTGCCAATCCCATTAACTGCCCCTGGGGTCAGAAAGCCTTTGCCGGCTACCTGGGCGACAACCAGGCCGAATGGGCGCAGCACGATGCCACCGCCTTGATGGCCGCGCAAAAGCAGCCGCCTTACCCGGCCGGCATCCTCATCGACCAGGGCTTGGCCGACAAGTTCCTGCTCGAAAAGCAGCTGCTGCCCGACGCCTTTGAAGCTGCCTGCGCCCAGGTCGGCCAGCCGCTGACCCTGCGCCGCCATGGCGGTTATGACCACGGCTATTACTTCATCCAGAGCTTTATCGACGAGCACCTGCGCTTTCATGTGAGCCAGCTGTAGACAGGAGCCGATACGCGGGTTCTGCCAGGTGCTGCCGCCCACCCCGGGCTGTGGCGCCTGTTTTATTTGCGCGCCTCGGTCAGCATGCGCAGCGCCAGGCCTGCGAGCACGGTGCCCATCAACCAGCGCTGCACCTGCACCCAGCGGGGGCGGCTGGCCAGAAACCCGGCGATCGAGCCGGCCAGCATCGCGATGGCGGCATTCACGCTGACGCTGACCACGATCTGCGTGAAACCCAGCACCATCGACTGGGAAAAAACGCTGCCTTGCGCCGGGTCGATGAACTGCGGCAGCAGCGACAGGTACATCACCGCGATCTTGGGGTTGAGCAGGTTGGTCAGAAAACCCATCGCAAACAGCTTGCGCGGGCTGTCCTGCGGCAACTGGCGCAGCTCGAAGGGCGCGCGCCCGCCGGGCTTGACCGCCTGCCAGGCCAGGTACAGCAGGTACAACGCGCCGCCAATGCGCAGTGCATCGTAGGCGTAGGGAATGGCCATCACCAGCGCGGTGATGCCCAGCGCCGCGCACAGCATATAGAAGACAAAGCCCAATGCCACACCGCCCAGCGAGATCAACCCTGCGCTGCGCCCCTGGCATATCGAGCGGGAGATCAGATAGACCATATTGGGCCCGGGCGTCAGGACCATGCCCAGGGAAATGAGGCCAAAGGCGAGCCAGTTGTGGAGTTCAGGCATGGGGCGGGCGCAAATCGCAGTGCAAGAGGGTGGTGGGAGAGGGCGGCGCCCGCTGACCATCAGGTGCTGCGTGGCGCTCCCACATCATAGACGCGCAGAGCGCGGTCGCCTATCTCCAGCGCAGGCCATGCAGCGCGCCAGGCCTGGATATGGCTGGACGCAAAATGCGCATCCAGCGCAGCCTGGTCGCTCCACAGCTCTTTGACGTGGATCAGCCCGGGCTCCAGTACATCCTGGGCATAGCCATATTCCAGGCAGCCTGCCTCGGCGCGTGAGGCTTCCACCATCGCCCGCATGGCGGGCAGCGCGCGTTCCAGGTTGGCGGCGGGCAGGCGAACGGTACCAACGATCAACAGCATGGCTTCTCCTATCAGCGGGCCATTTTAGGGTCAGCGCATCCAGCCAGGCACCTTGGTTTCCAGCAGCTGGGGCACCATGTCGGCGCTGGTCCACACCACCGCCAGCTGCTCCCACTGCGCCGCCCAGCGCTGGGCATCGTCGCGGCCCAGACCGATGACCAGAAAGCCCGGTTCAGCCGGCCAGCCATTGGCGGGGTGCTGGGCGACCGCAGGCAGCGCGGCCAAGCCGGCGGCGCCCAGCGCGCGGCCCAACTGGGCATGGCGTTCGATATTTTCGTCCTTGTCCAGCAGCTCACCCATGGGGTTGAAGGCGGTGATGAAGCAGCTGCAATCGGTCTGGTGCTGCCGGTACAGTGCGCCGAGCGCCGCCTGGGCCTGGCCCACCTGCAGCAGGAACGGAGCCTGGATCAGCACGTGGTACCGGGTTTCTTCAAAGGCCTTGCGCAGTTCGGGCGAGAGGGTGGTCATAAATGAGGGGACGCCAGTGTTGTAAATCATTCACTCGCGGTATAGAAGACCGTGAAATGTAGATGCCCTGGTCTCTGTATGGCGACCAGGGCAGCCATCGTAGCGGCTTGCTGACGTCCGACTAGGCCGGCGGAGTTTTCCCCATAAGCGACACGAAATTCGTGTGATCGGAGACAATACGCGATTCGCCCGCACTCTGATGCTTGTAAAAATCAAGTCAAGTGCTCTTACTTTGTCTTTCTCTTTGGTTGAGACACATGAAAAAACGTTCTTTCGTTGCCACCCTGGCGCTGACTGCCTTGCTCACCGCTTGCGGCAAGAATGATGCGCCCAAGCCTGCGGCTGAAGCACCCGCGCCTGCGCCTGTTGCTGCAGCGGTGACCAAGCTGGTGGTCGGTCTGGACGACAACTTCCCGCCGATGGGTTTCCGTGACGAGAAGAACGACATCGTGGGTTTTGACATCGACATGGCCCGCGAAGCGGCCAAGCGCGCTGGCATCGAAGTGGAATTCAAGCCAATCGACTGGAACGCCAAGGAAGCCGAGCTGCTGGGCAAGCGCGTCGACGCCCTGTGGAATGGCCTGACCATTCTGGAAGAGCGCAAGGAAAAGATCCTCTTCACCGACCCCTACATGGTCAACAAGCAGATCATCATCGTGAAGGCGGGCTCGCCGATCAAGACCAAGGCCGACATGGCTGGCAAGATCGTGGGCGCCCAGGAAGGCTCCAGCGCCGTGACCGCGATGGAAAAGGACAAGGAACTGTCCTCCCAATTCAAGGAAACCAAGCTGTTTGGCGACAACATCGCTGCACTGATGGACGTCGAAGCCGGCCGCCTGGATGTCGTGGTGGTGGACGAAGTGGTCGGCCGCTACCTGGTCTCCAAGAAGCCTGACAACTACGTGGTGCTGGCCGACGACTTTGGCACCGAGGACTATGGTGTGGGCTTCCGCAAGGACGACGAAGCCACGCGCAACAAGATCAACGACGTGCTGGCCGAGATGAAGAAGGACGGCAAGGCCGAAGAAATCGCCAAGAAGTGGTTTGGCGCCGACGTGATCAAGCACTGATCTGCAGGTGACTTCGCACCGGGCCGGCACAGCGTGCCGGTCTTGTGCTTTTGGGCATGGCCCATGGCCGCCGCAGCGCTGGGCGCTGCCCGGCGGCCAGAACGGATTTTTATGACAGGAGTGCCAGACCGGGAGCGCCAACGCGTTCCAAGGCACTCGTGCCTGTGGCAACCAGGCCCGCGGAGCCGGTGCCACCCTGAAGGCCATCGATGGATTATGTAATTTCAATGCTGGGGCCGCTGTCAAACGGCGCCCTGGTGACTCTCAAGCTGTTCTTCATCACCCTGGCGCTGTCGGTGCCGCTGGGTCTGGCCTTGGCGTTGGCGCGCATCTCGCGCTTCAAGGCGCTGGCGCGCTTTGTCGAGGCCTATATCTGGCTGATGCGCGGCACACCGCTGATGCTGCAGCTGCTGTTCATCTACTTCGCGCTGCCCTTTGTGCCGGTGATCGGCGTGCGCCTGCCGGACTTCCCGTCGGCCGTCGTGGCATTCGCGCTCAACTACGCAGCCTATTTTGCGGAGATTTTCCGCGCCGGTATCCAGAGCGTGGACCGGGGCCAGTACGAGGGCGCCAAGGTGCTGGGCCTGTCCTACAGCCAGACCATGCGCCGCATTGTGCTGCCCCAGATGGTGCGCACCATCCTGCCGCCGGTCAGCAACGAGACCATCACGCTGGTCAAGGACACGTCGCTGATCTATGTGCTCGCCCTCAATGACCTGCTGCGCGCGGCGCGCGGCATTGTGCAGCGCGACTTCACCACCACGCCCTTTGTGGTGGCGGCCGCCTTCTACCTGCTGATGACGCTGGTGTTGACCTGGGGCTTCAACCGCCTGGAAAAGCGCTATGCCAGGTATGACGCCTAAACAGTGCGTAACGATGAATCGGCACGAAGCAGTAGCAGCGAACAGCGCAGGAGAATGGCAATGACAGGCAATGACATGGGCACCCCGGTAATGGTGCAGGCGCGCGACATCCGCAAGGCCTTCAATGGCAATGAGGTGCTCAAGGGTGTCTCGCTGGATATCCACAAGGGTGAGGTGATGGCGGTGATCGGGCCATCGGGCTCGGGCAAGAGCACCTTTTTGCGCTGCTTGAACCACCTTGAAGTGATCGATTCGGGCGCGGTGGTGGTCGAGGGCCAGACCCTCGTCAGCACCGATGCGCAAGGCCATGCCCAGTACGCACCGGAGGCCCAGATGCGTGCGATTCTGCGCCGCATGGGCATGGTGTTCCAGGGCTTCAACCTGTTCCCGCATCTGTCGGTGATTGACAACATCACCGAGGCACCGATGGTCGTTAAGGGCCTGACGCGCGAGCAGATCATGCCCAAGGCCCAGGAGCTGCTGCGCAAGGTGGGCCTGCTGGAGAAGGCCGATGCGTATCCGGCGCGCCTGTCGGGCGGCCAAAAGCAGCGCGTGGCCATTGCCCGGGCGCTGGCGATGGAGCCCGACATCATGCTGTTTGACGAGCCCACCTCGGCGCTCGATCCGGAGCTGACGGGCGAAGTGCTGCGCACGATGCGCCAGCTGGCCGAGGAGCACATGACCATGCTGGTCGTCACGCACGAAATGGGCTTTGCCCGTGAGGTGGCCCAAACTGTTGTTTTCATGGACCAGGGCGCGCTGATCGAGGCCAAGCCGGCGCGGGCATTTTTCGAAGACTGCAGCCATCCGCGCATTCGTTCCTTTCTGGACAATATGCTCTAATTACGGGCGCTTCTCACCGTTGTTGACGCTGCAGGCAAGCCGCGTCAACGCCTTCTGTGCGATGCTGAAGGCTGGCTTGATGGCACAGGCCGCAACAATAGCCTGCGGCCTTGCGGGGCTTAGGCAGTCCGGGTTACGATCAGGCGATTTAAATACATTCATGAATGTTTGTTACAAGCCGTAAGCCGCTCTCCTGCGCTGCGGCAACTGACTACAGAAAAGAGCCCTGCCCCCTCTTATGATGACGATGCCGGATGTTGCCGGCTTTTCTATGCAATCTTCTGCTTCACCACCTCTTGTCGAACTGCGCAATGTCACCTTTGGCTATGGTGACCGCACCATCCTGCGCGATGTGTCGCTGACCATCCCGCGTGGCAAGGTGACGGCGCTGATGGGGGCGTCCGGCGGTGGCAAGACCACGGTGCTGCGGCTGATCGGCGGCCAGGCCCGTGCGCAGGCCGGTCAGGTGCTGCTCGATGGCCAGGATGTGGGCGCGATGAGCCAGGCGCAGCTGTACGCCGCGCGGCGCCGCATGGGCATGCTGTTCCAGTTTGGCGCGCTGTTCACCGATATGACGGTGTTCGAGAACGTGGCCTTTCCGCTGCGCGAGCACACCGATCTGTCCGAAGGCCTGGTGCGCGACATCGTGCTGATGAAGCTGCAGGCCGTGGGCCTGCGCGGTGCACGTGATCTGATGCCTTCGCAGATTTCCGGCGGCATGGCGCGGCGCGTGGCACTGGCCCGCGCGATGGCGCTGGACCCCGAATTCATCATGTACGACGAGCCTTTCGCCGGTCTGGACCCGATTTCGCTAGGTACATCGGCCCAGCTGATCCGCGAACTCAACGATGCATTGGGCCTCACCAGCATCATCGTCTCGCACGATCTGGAAGAGACGTTCAAGCTGGCCGACCAGGTCATTATTCTCGGCCCCGGCGTGGTGGCGGCGCAGGGTACGCCCGATGAGGTGCGTGCCAGCAGCGATCCGCTGGTGCATCAGTTTGTCCACGCACTGCCGCAGGGCCCCGTGCCTTTCCATGTGCAGGGCCCCAGTCTGGATGCGGATTTTGGCGTGGATGCACTGAAAGGAGGCCGCTGATGCGTTGGTGGCACCCTGCTGATATTGGTTTTGCGCTGCGTTCCAAGGCGGCCGCAGTGGGCCAGGCCACACGCTTGCTGCTGCGCCTGCTGGCCGGGCTGGGCTATGTGCTCAAGCGCCCCGGTCTGCTGCGCGACCAGATCCATTTTCTGGGCAACTACTCGCTGGCCATCATTGGCGTGTCGGGCTTGTTTGTCGGCTTTGTGCTGGGTCTGCAGGGCTACTACATCCTGCAGCGCTACGGCTCAGCCGAGGCGGTGGGCATGATGGTGGCCCTGACCCTGCTGCGCGAGCTGGGCCCGGTGGTGACGGCGCTGCTGTTTGCCGGGCGTGCCGGCACCGCATTGACGGCCGAGATCGGCCTGATGAAGGCGGGCGAGCAGCTGTCTGCGATGGAGATGATGGCCGTCGATCCGGTCGAACGCATTCTGGCACCCCGCTTTTGGGCGGGCCTGATTGCGATGCCATTGCTGGCTGCGGTGTTCAGCGCCATCGGCATCATGGGGGGCTGGATCGTCGGCGTGCTGCTGCTCGGCATTGATGGTGGCGCCTTCTGGGGCCAGATGCAAAGCGGCGTCGATGTATTCAAGGATCTGGGCAATGGCGTGATCAAGAGCGTGGTGTTCGGCATCACGGTGACCTTTGTCGCCTTGCTCCAGGGCTTTGTCGCCAAGCCCACCCCTGAAGGTGTCTCGCGTGCCACCACGCGCACCGTGGTGATGGCCTCGTTGTCGGTGCTGGCGCTGGATTTCATGCTCACCGCGATGATGTTCAGCATCTGACGCCTACCTATCGATAGAAAAGAGAAACGGATTCGCATATGCAGCCCTCCAAAACCGATATCTGGGTTGGCCTGTTTGTCATGCTGGGCGCTGCCGCGCTGGTGTTCCTGGCGCTGCGCGCAGGCAACCTGCTGACCTTGGATTTCAACAAGGGCTATGAGGTGACCGCCCGCTTTGACAATATTGGCGGCCTCAAACCCCAGGCCGCAGTGCGCAGCGCCGGGGTCAAGGTGGGACGCGTCAAGAGCATTGGCTTCAACGACCAGACCTTCCAGGCCGATGTCCATATCGAGCTGACCAATGGCTATGCCTTCCCCAAGGACAGCTCCTTCAAGATCCTGACCAGTGGACTGCTGGGCGACCAGTATGTGGGGGTGGAGGCCGGCTTCGACGAAAAGCCCTTGGTCAGTGGTGATACCGTCACCAATACACAATCGGCTATCGTGCTGGAAAATCTGATCGGCCAGTTCCTCTATGGCAAGGCATCGGAGAGTTCCGCTCCCAAACCTACCGAATAACACAAGCAAAAAAAGAGAACGATGATGCGTTATCCAACCAAGCAACCCCATGCACGTGCCCGCAGCTGGCTGCTGGCCTCCTCCCTGGGTCTGGCGGCGGTGCTGAGCGGCTGTGCCAGCGGGCCCGGCGCCAACCCGCGCGACCCGCTGGAGCCCTACAACCGCGCGATGTTCAGCTTCAACGATGCGGTCGACAGCGCAGTGCTCGAGCCCGTGGCCACCGGCTACCGCGATGTGACGCCGACCGTCGTGCGTACCGCCGTGACGAACTTCTTCGCCAACCTGGGTGATCTGTGGTCGGCGGTGAACAATGCATTGCAGCTCAAGGGTGAAGGTACCTACAACAGCGTGGTGCGCTTTACGACCAACACCGTGTTCGGTCTGGGCGGTCTGATCGATATCGCCAGCGAGATGGACATCGAACGCCACAAGCAGGACTTTGGCCTGACGATGGCCCGCTATGGCATGCCTGCAGGCGCTTATATCGTCTGGCCATTGCTCGGCCCCTCGACCATCCGCGATTCTGCGGGCATGGTGGTGGACTGGCAGGGCAACGTGGTCAGCTCGATCAACGATGTGCCGGTGCGCAACTCGCTGACCGGCCTGCGCATCGTCAATACCCGCGCCAATCTGCTGGGCACGACCTCGCTGGTGCAGTCCGCTGCGCTGGACAAGTACAGCTTTACCCGTGATGCCTATCTGCAGTTGCGTGAAAACGCGACCCGTTCGGGTGACGAGGAGGACGAAACCCAGTGGATGAACGAATCGGCTGCTGAACCTGCTGCTCAAGGCAACGGGAAGTAAGCGAAACGTTATAAAGCCTTACAACAAACAGGACGGTGCATGCAACTGCGTGCCGTCCTCAGTATCTAAAAACGCTCAGGTCTGCAGTGCAGACGCGGGTAGAAAAGGACACATTATGATGAATCGTCGAGCATGGGGGCAGTATTGCGCTGCCTGGGCGCTGGTGGCTGGCATGGCTTCGGCCCCTTTGGTGGCAAGCGCCGCAGACATGGCACCGGACGCAATGATCAAGCAGCTCTCGGACGAGGTGCTCAACACCTTGAAGACCGACCAGGCGATCCGCAGTGGCGATGTCTCGAAGATCACCTCGTATGTCGACAGCGTCGTGATGCCGAATGTGGACTTTCGCCGCATGATGGCGTCGGCCGTGGGCCCCAAGTGGCGTACCGCGACGGCGGCGCAGCAGCAGCAACTGCAGGATGAATTCAAGAAGCTGATGGTCAACACCTATGCCGGTGCGCTGCACCAGGTGAGCGACCAGACCATCAGCGTCAAGCCCGTGCGCATGCAAGCCGGTGACAAGGAGGTGGTGGTGCGCTCGGAGATCCTGGGCCGTGGCGACCCGATCCAGCTGGACTACCGCCTGCAGAAAACGCCTGGCCAGGGCATGGGCTGGAAGATCTACAACCTGAACGTGATGGGTATCTGGATGGTGGAAACCTACCGCAACCAGTTCCAGGAAGAGCTCAACAAGCCCGGAGGCAGTCCTCAGACCTTGATCGACTCCATCGCCGCCCGCAACAAGGCCAATGCGGGCAAAAAGTAAGCGATGGCCGTGCTCAGCCTCCCGTCGACCCTGACCCATGACCAGGCCCAGGCCTGCCTGCAGCAGTTGCAGGCAGGCCTGGCACAGCTGCCCGCAGGCGCTGCGGTGCAGATCGACGCCAGTGGGTTGGCGGTGTTCGACTCATCGGCGCTGGCCGTGCTGCTGGGCTGCCGCCGCGCGGCAATGGCGGCGGGCCGGCCCTTGCAGATGCGCGGTCTGTCCGCGCCGGTACTGTCGCTCGCGCGCCTCTATGGCGTCGATGGCCTGCTGCAAACCGCCGGCTGATCACTGAATCCCCAGGACAGCGCCATCTGGCCGCTGCGCCTACAATGGCCGACTCATGTCCGCCATCGCATTCCAATCCGTCTCCAAGGTCTACCAGACCGCCAAGGGGCCCTTCCAGGCATTGAACAACGTCAGCCTCGATATCGAGGAAGGGGAGTTCTTTGGCCTGCTTGGCCCCAACGGCGCGGGCAAGACCACCATGATCAGTATTCTGGCCGGCCTGGCCCGCGCCAGCAGTGGCTCGGTCAAGGTGCTGGGCAGCGACGTGCGCGAGGACTATGCCAACGCGCGGCGCAAGCTCGGTATCGTGCCGCAGGAACTGGTCTTCGATCCCTTTTTCAATGTGCGCGAGTCGCTGCGCATCCAATCGGGCTATTTCGGTGTGAAGAACAACGATGCCTGGATCGACGAGCTGCTCGAAAGCCTGGGGCTGGCCGACAAGGCCACCGCCAATATGCGCCAGCTCTCGGGTGGCATGAAGCGCCGCGTGCTGGTGGCCCAGGCGCTGGTGCACAAGCCGCCGATCATCGTGCTCGATGAGCCCACGGCCGGCGTCGATGTGGAACTGCGCCAGACCTTGTGGCAGTTCGTCAGCAAGCTCAACAAGCAGGGCCACACGGTGCTGCTCACCACCCACTACCTGGAAGAGGCCGAGGCGCTGTGCAACCGCATTGCGATGCTGCGCTCGGGCCATGTGGTGGCACTGTCGACGATGGCCGAGCTGCTGCAGGGCAGCTCCTCGAACGTGCTGCAGTTCAAGACCGATGGCCTGCTGCCGGCGGACCTGGCGGCCCAGGCGCGCATCACCGGCCGCATTGTGCAGCTGCCCGCCAGCAGCGCCGCGGACGTGGAGCGCATCCTTGCGCAGCTGCGCACTGCCGGCGTGGTGGTGGAAGACCTGGAGATCCGCCGCGCGGATCTGGAGGATGTGTTCTTGCAAGTGATGGCGCGCGATGCCGTGGTGGACCATGCCACGACGCAGCTGGGTGCGGGAGTGGCACGATGAGCGGCTGGCAAACCCTGTTTTACAAAGAAGTGCTGCGTTTTTGGAAGGTGAGCTTCCAGACCGTAGCCGCGCCGGTGCTGACCGCCGTGCTCTATCTGCTGATTTTTGGCCATGTGCTGCAAGGCCGGGTGACGGTGTTCGGCGATGTCAGCTACACCGCCTTCCTGGTGCCGGGCCTGGTGATGATGAGCCTGCTGCAGAACGCCTTTGCCAACAGCTCGTCGAGCCTGGTGCAAAGCAAGATCATGGGCAGCCTGGTGTTTGTGCTGCTGACGCCGCTGTCGCACTGGGGCTGGTTCTTCGCGTTTGTCGGTGCCTCCATCGTGCGCGGTCTGGCCGTGGGCCTGGGCGTCTATGTGATCACCTTGTTCTTTGCGCCGCCGCATTTTGCGTCGCTGCCCTGGGTGCTGATGTTTGCGGTGCTGGGTGCCGGGCTGATGGGAACCCTGGGCCTGCTCGCCGGCCTGTGGGCGGACAAGTTTGACCAGATGGCGGCATTCCAGAATTTCGTGATCGTGCCGATGACCTTTCTGTCGGGCGTGTTCTATTCGATCCAGTCGCTGCCCCCGTTCTGGCAAAAGGTCAGCCACCTGAACCCGTTCTTCTACATGATCGACGGCTTCCGCTACGGCTTTTTTGGCCAGAGCGATACCTCCCCCTGGCTGAGTCTGGGTATTGTGGCCGTCGCCTGGCTGCTGGTGAGTGCGCTGGCCGTGCAGCTGCTGCGCACCGGCTACAAGATCCGCAACTGATGACTACCTGCTGCAGCCCGCGTGGCTGCAGCCGCCTGGCCAGCGTCCCGCCCCACGGCGCGGCTGGCAGGCATTTAGAACCGAACAAGTGAGAGCATGCAATGACTGCTGAGGACCTCAAAGACATCATCACCGCCGGCCTGGCCTGCGAGCATATCGCGCTCGAAGGCGATGGCCGCCACTGGTTTGCGACGATCGTGTCGCCTGCCTTCGAGGGCAAGCGCCTGATCCAGCGCCACCAGCTGGTCTATGCCACGCTGGGCCAGAAGATGCATACCGATGAAGTGCATGCGCTGTCGATGAAGACCTACACCCCTGCCGAGTGGGCTGCCCAGCAGGCCTGATTTTTCTTGTTTCAACCCAGGCTGGCCCAGCCCCATCCGGCGCGGATGCACAGGCTGCCGCTGGCGAAAGTGCCCCATGGACAACACCACCATGATCACCTTGGCCCTCTCCAAAGGCCGCATTTTTGACGAAACCCTGCCACTGCTGGCAGCCGCAGGCATCGAGGTGCTGGAAGACCCCGAAAAATCGCGCAAGCTGATTTTTGCCACCACCCAGCCCGATGTGCAGGTGGTGCTGGTGCGCGCCTCCGATGTGCCCACCTATGTGCAATACGGCGGTGCCGACCTGGGCGTGACCGGCAAGGACACCTTGCTGGAGCATGGCGGTGACGGCTTGTTCCAGCCGCTGGACCTGCAGATTGCCAAGTGCCGCGTGAGCGTGGCGGTGCGCAATGATTTTGACTATGCCCAGGCCGTCAAGCGCGGCGCGCGCCTGCGCGTGGCCACCAAGTACCCGCAGATTGCCCGTGAGTTCTTTGCGCGCAAGGGCGTGCATGTGGACCTGATCAAGCTCTACGGCAGCATGGAACTGGCGCCGCTGACCGGCCTGGCCGATGCCATCGTTGACCTGGTGAGCACCGGCAATACGCTGCGCGCCAACCACCTGCAGGAAGTCGAGCACATTATCGACATCAGCTCGCACCTCGTGGTGAACCAGGCGGCGCTCAAGCTCAAGCAAAAGCGCCTGCGTCATATCATCGATGTGTTTGCAGCCGGTGTGGGCCAGAACAGCTGAGCCACGCCCACCATCCCCAGGCGGGCACCTGCCTGTTTGAAAAGTGTCTGAGTCAGAAGGTAATCACTATGGAATTCGTCGCCGCTCCCGCCCGTCTGTCAACCACCGATGCCCAGTTTGCGCATGACTTTGCGCAGCGCCTGCATTGGTCGGCAGACACGGATGCTGCCATTGAGCAGCGGGTGGCCGACATCCTGGCCGATGTACAAAAACGCGGCGATGCCGCCGTGCTGGACTACACCGCGCGCTTTGATGGCCTGCAAGCGGACAGCATGCAGGCGCTGGAGCTGAGCAAGCAAGAGCTGCGGGCTGCATTTGACGGCTTGCCCGCCGACCAGCGCGAGGCGCTCGAATCCGCCGCGCGCCGCGTGCGCAGCTACCACGAGGCCCAGAAAAAGGCCAATGGCGAGAGCTGGAGCTACCGCGACGAAGACGGCACCTTGCTGGGCCAGAAGGTCACGCCGCTGGACCGCGTGGGCATCTATGTGCCCGGTGGCAAGGCCGCCTACCCCAGCAGCGTGCTGATGAACGCCATCCCCGCCCATGTGGCCGGTGTGGAGGACATCATCATGGTGGTGCCCACGCCCCAGGGCGTGAAGAACCCGCTGGTGCTGGCCGCTGCCTATGTGGCTGGCGTCCACCGCGCCTTCACCATTGGCGGTGCGCAGGCCGTGGCCGCGCTGGCCTACGGCACTGCGACCATCCCCAAGGTCGACAAGATCACCGGCCCGGGCAATGCCTATGTGGCCAGCGCCAAAAAGCGGGTGTTCGGCCTGGTCGGCATCGACATGATTGCCGGCCCCAGCGAAATCCTGGTGCTGGCCGACGGCACGACGCCGCCGGACTGGGTCGCGATGGACCTGTTCTCGCAGGCCGAGCACGACGAGCTGGCGCAGTCGATTCTGCTGTGCCCGGATGCCGCCTACCTGGATGCCGTGCAGCGCGAGATCGACCGTCTGCTGCCCGAGATGCCGCGCAAGGCCATCATCGCCAAGAGCCTGTCGGACCGGGGTGCGCTGATCCTCACGCGTGACATGGAAGAGGCCTGCGTGCTGAGCAACCGCATTGCGCCCGAGCATCTGGAGGTCTCCAGCCGCGATCCGCACCGCTGGGAGCCGCTGCTCAAGCATGCGGGCGCGATCTTCCTGGGCGCCTACACCAGCGAAAGCCTGGGCGACTACTGCGCCGGCCCCAACCATGTGCTGCCCACCAGCGGCACCGCCCGTTTCTCGTCGCCACTGGGTGTCTACGACTTCCAGAAGCGCTCCAGCCTGATCGAGGTGAGCGAGGCCGGTGCCCAGGTGCTGGGCAGGACCGCCGCGGTACTGGCCTACGGCGAAGGCCTGCAAGGCCACGCGCGCGCAGCCGAGATGCGCATCAAGCGCTGAGTACTGCACGCCTGCTGCCCTGGCTCACAATGGCCGGGGCACGGGCTGATCAGCGGCGCTCGCAGGCGGCAGGTACGTAGGCGCGCCACTGCACCACCAGCTGGGTACGGCTTTGGCCCCGGGGCCAGGGAATGCTCCACGCACCCTCATGCACGCGCATGCCTTGCAGACCGTCCAGCACTGGATACGGCCCGGTAGGCGCATCCCGATCCGCATCCTCTTCCAATTGCCAGATCCGCAGCGCGCCATGCTGCTGCAGGCGCTCGGCCGTGGCCCAGGGCGAATGGCGCGGATCACCGGGTATCAGCACCGACGGTTGGCTCTTGGCGCCGATGGCGACCAGGCCGCCCGTCCAGGCATCGCTGGCCACGGTATCGAGCGGGCAGCTGGACAGCGCGTTCCAGGTGGCTTCGGCCTGTTGCGCCAGCGCAGCCGAGGGCCAGTCGCTGCGCACGGGGCTCCTGCGGAAGTCCGAAATCTTCCACAGGTACAACCCACAGAGCACGGAAATCACCGTGAGCCACACGATGATGCCGCGCAGCAGATAAGGGCGCATGGGCGCCAGCCAGGCGCTGGGAATCAGCGCTGCAGCCAGCACGCCGCTGAAAGGCCACATCGGCACGCCCCACATATCACGCAAACGCAAGCCCAGCGCAGCCGCAAAAAGCCAAACAGCAACACCAGCAGCAGCGGCAGGTGGTTGAGCAACTGGGTCAGCAAAAAGCCCAGCGCGCCTGCGCGGGCGGATTCGCCATAGTGGTTGGAGGAGCGGTCCTTGGCATAGGAGAAGGGCAGCCAGTCGTTGTTGTGCAGCCAAAGCAGATGCGGTGCAAATACCAGCCCCATCACGGCCAGCGCCAGCCAGGGGCCTGGGCGGCGCATCAGGCTGCGTGCGGGGCTCAGCACGGTAAACAGCCCCAGGCAGAGCAGCAGCAGGCCGATGGAATACTTGCTCAGCAGCCCCAGTCCCGCCATCAGGCCCAGCATCAGCCACTGCCAGCGCTTGTCGTCCTGCCAGGCGGCCAGGTAGAAGTAGCAGATGCCCGCCCAAAAGGGCATTTGCGCAATGTTGTGGTTGAACTCCAGCGCGGGCCGGGTGTAGAAGGCCACGCCCATCGTCAGCACCGTGCCAATAAAGGCGCGCTCGCGCCCCACGAGGCGGCAGGCCGTGAGCCAGACCAGCCACAAGGTCAGCGCCACGCAGAGCTGGCTCAGTGCAAACGGGCCCCAGCGGCCCAGTGCCAGAAAGGACACATGCAGCGCAATGGGCGGCAGCGGCGGGTGCTTGTAGTAGCCCCATTGCCATTCACGGCCCCAGCCCAGGCTCTCGACCACATCGAGCGGAAAGCTGGGGGCCAGCAGCGGTGGAAAGAGGGTCCAGGCCAAGGCATACAGGCAGGCACAGGCCAGCACGAGACGCAGCGTTTTCTGGTGGTCGTGCGGCTGGGATGGGGGTGAAACGGCAGGAGACATGCAGTGGAGCGAGAGAAGGCTTCACAGCGCGGAGGCTGGTCGAGAGCTATGTAAAGCCCGCTAGTGTAGCTGCAGGCTATCGGCCGCATCCCCCGTGGGCGGTGCATCGCCGCAGGTATTGGTTACTGAAAATATCAGCCGCTGCGGGCCGGCGCGAGCCATTCGGCCAGACTGCGCAGCGCGGGCGCGCAGGGCTGTGCCAGCTTCAGGTCCAGCAGCGCGTCATCGCGCATCTGGCCCAGGTTGATGGCCGCCACCGGCATGCCGGCCTGCTTGGCGGCATGCACAAAGCGCAGGCCGGAATACACCATCAACGAGCTGCCCACCACCAGCAGCGCGCCGCTGGCGGCCAGATGCTCCATGGCCTCCTGCCTGCGCGCGGCCGGAACATTTTCGCCATAGAAGACGACATCCGGCTTGAGAATGCCGCCGCAGGCGGGGCAAGCCGGCACCTGGAAAGCGGCAAAGTCCACACCGGCCAGATCGGCATCGCCATCGGGGGCGGCGCGGGCACTCAAGTGGCGCCAGTCGGGGTTGGCGGCGATCAGCTGGTGCTGGAAGTCCGCGCGCGCCAGGTGCTGGCCGCAGCCCATGCAGACCACCTGGTCCAGCCGGCCATGCAGGTCCACCACCCGCTGGCTGCCCGCGCGCTGGTGCAGCCCATCGACATTCTGGGTGATGAGCGCCTGGACATAACCGGCTTGCTCCAGCTGGGCCAGCGCCTGGTGCGCGGCATTGGGCTGGGCCTGCGAGAACACCGGCCAGCCGATCAGGCTGCGCGCCCAGTAGCGCTGGCGCGTGAGCGTCTCGGCCATGAAATCCTGAAAGCGCACCGGGGCTGGGCGCTTCCAGGCGCCCTGCGCATCGCGGTAGTCGGGGATGCCGCTGCCGGTACTGACGCCAGCGCCGGTCAGCACGGTCCAGGGGCGGTGCTGCTGCAGCAAGTGCGTCAAAGCCGCCAGATCGGTCGATGCGGCGGCTTGCGGGAGGAGGTCGGTGAGAAGTGGCATGGCTCAGACCTTGATGATAGTGGCCGCAGCGCCCGATTGCTGCAGTCTGGATTAGCGACACGAAATTCGTGTTGCACGAATTTCGTGTAAAATCAGCGCCATGAAAAATCTCACCATCACTGTGGAAGACAGCGTGCTGGAATGGGCCCGGGTCGAGGCCGCGCGGCGCGGCACCAGCGTCTCGCGCATGGTAGGGGATTTTATGGCCGAGCTCCAGCAGCGCGAGGACGCCTATGAACGCGCCTATCTCGCCTGGCGCACGGACGAGCGCAGCTGGCAAGGCGGCGCCATGCCCCCGGCCGGCGCAGCTGCGGCACGCACCATCGGCGGCCGCCGCAAGACCGGGCAGGAGGGCGCATGAGCACCGTGTTTGTCGATACCTCGGTGCTGGTCGCCGCAGAGAATGTCTCGGACGCCGCGCTCTACCAGGCCACCTTGGACTGGCTGGATGTGCTGTGGAGCAGCCGTACCGGCCGCACCGGCAACCAGGCGCTGAGCGAGTTCTACGACCAGGTCACGACGGCGGCGAACCCGATGCCCCAGGGCGATGCACGTGCTGCCATCCGCCGCTACCAAAGCTGGACGCCGTGGAAGACCGATGCCGCCACGTTGGAGACCGCGTGGGCGGTGCAGGCGCGCCATGCGTTGGACTTTGGTGATTGTCTGGCGGTGGCCTGCGCCCAGCACAGTGGCTGCCAGCAGATGCTCAGCCTCTACCTGCCCCATGGCGCCGAGTTTGGCGGGGTCACCATCGTGCACCCGTTGCGGCAAGCCGCACCGGCCCACGGCCAGGGCTGAATGTTTCTGATGTGAAAGAGTGATCCGATGACGTCTCAAGACAAGTCTCTGCAGGCCTTGCAACGCATCCGCGCCGATGTGCGCGCCATGCAGGCCTACCATGTGCAAGATTCCAAGGGTCTGCTGAAGATGGACACCATGGAGAACCCCTACCGTCTGCCGGATGCACTGCAGCGCAAGCTGGGCGAGCGGCTGGGCGCGCTGGAGATCAACCGCTACCCGGGCGAGCGCCTGGAGACGCTCAAGAAAATGCTGGCTGACTATGTGGGCGCGCCCACGGGCACGGCCGTGCTGCTCGGCAATGGCTCCGACGAGATCATCACGTTGCTGGCGCTGGCCACGGCCCAGCCCCATGCCGGCGGACGCGCCAAGATGCTCGCGCCGATGCCAGGTTTTGTCATGTACCCGATGTCGGCCCAACTGCAGGGGCTGGACTTTGTCGGCGTCAACCTGACGGCAGACTTTGACCTCGATGTGCCTGCGATGCAGGCCGCCATTGCTGCGCACCAGCCCGCCATCACCTATATCGCCTACCCCAACAACCCGACTGCCACCTTGTGGGATGACGACAAGGTGCAGGCTGTCATCGATGCGGTGGCCGACGTGGGCGGCCTGGTGGTGATGGACGAGGCTTACCAGCCCTTTGCCAGCCGCAGCTGGATCGACCAGATGCGCGCCGATCCTGTGCGCAACGCCCATGTGCTGCTGATGCGCACCCTGTCCAAGTTCGGCCTGGCCGGTGCGCGCCTGGGCTACCTGGTGGGGCCGGCGGTCATCGTCAACGAGATCGACAAGGTGCGCCCGCCCTACAACATCAGCGTGCTCAACTGCGAGACGGCGATTTTTGCGCTGGAAAACGAGGCGCTGTATGCCGAGCAGGCGCGCGCCATCCGGGCAGAACGCCAGCCGCTGATCGACGCGCTGCAGGCGCTCAGCGGCGTGCGCAAGGTCTGGCCGTCGGAAGCGAACATGGTTCTGATGCGCGTGGACGATGCGGGCAAGACCCAGGCGGCGATGAAGGCGCGTGGCGTGCTCGTCAAGAATGTATCGGCCATGCACCCGCTGCTGGCCCAGTGCCTGCGGCTGACCGTCGGTACCCGTGAAGAAAATGCCCGCATGCTGGCGGCGCTCAAGGAGTCTCTATGAACCATCTGGTGCCCACCCCATCGTCCGCCACGCCGCTGCACCGCACGGCCGAGGTGGCGCGCAACACCGCCGAGACCCGCATCCAGGTGCGTGTCGACCTCGACGGTTCGGGCCAGGCCCGTCTGAACTCGGGCATCGGCTTTCTGGACCACATGCTCGACCAGATCGCGCGCCATGGCCTGATCGATCTGTACATCGAATGCGCAGGGGACCTGCACATCGACGGCCACCACACCGTTGAGGACATCGGCATTACGCTGGGCCAGGCCTTTGCCAAGGCAATCGGTGATAAAAAAGGCATCCGCCGCTATGGCCATGCCTATGTGCCGCTCGATGAGGCGCTGAGCCGCGTGGTGATCGATTTCTCCGGCCGCCCGGGTCTGCACATGGATGTGAAATTCACCGCCGGCAGCATTGGCCAGCTCGACACGCAGCTGGTGTACGAGTTCTTCCAGGGCTTTGTGAACCATGCCGGTGTGACCTTGCACATCGACAACCTCAAGGGTTTCAACGCCCACCACCAGTGCGAGACCATCTTCAAGGCCTTTGCGCGCGCACTGCGTTTCGCATTGGAGCATGATCCCCGCATGGCTGGCGTGATACCGTCGACCAAGGGCTCGCTGTAAGCTGCCGTTGGCGGCAGTTGCTACACTCCATTCTTGCTATGACAACTTCATCCAATACCGTTGCCGTGGTGGACTACGGCATGGGCAATCTGCGCTCGGTGTCACAGGCCGTGCAGGCGGCGGCTGCGGGCTCGTCCGTGGCCGTGGTGGTGACGGCCGACCCCGACGTGGTGCGTGCTGCCACTCGCATCGTGTTGCCAGGCCAGGGCGCCATGCGCGACTGCATGGCCGAGCTCAAGGCCTCCGGCCTGCAGGACAGCGTGCTGGAAGCGGCCCGCAACAAGCCGATGTTCGGCGTCTGCGTGGGCATGCAGATGCTGCTGGACCACAGCGAAGAGGGCAACACCCCGGGCCTGGGCCTGATTGCCGGCCAGGTGCGCAAGTTCCAGCTGGCGGGCCGTACCCAGGCCGATGGCAGCCGTTACAAGGTGCCGCAGATGGGCTGGAACCAGGTGCAGCAACAAGCCCATGGCGGCCAGCCGCATCCGGTCTGGCAGGGCGTGCCCGACCAGTCCTATTTCTATTTTGTCCACAGCTTTTATGCGGCCCCCGCCAGTGATGCCCAGTGCCACGGCTGGGCTGAATATGGCGAGCGCTTTGCCTGCGCCATCGGCCGCGACAACCTCTTCGCGACCCAGTTTCATCCGGAAAAAAGTGCGGACCAGGGCCTGGCGCTCTACCGCAACTTTCTGCACTGGAACCCTTAATCCTTTCACCGACAACCGCCAGCCTCACTACCATGCTGCTCATTCCTGCGATTGACCTCAAGGACGGTCACTGCGTGCGCCTCAAGCAAGGCGATATGGACCAATCCACCACCTTTGGTGAAGACCCGGTTGCGGTCGCGCGCCGCTGGTACGATGCCGGCGCGCGCCGCCTGCATCTGGTGGATCTCAATGGCGCCTTTGCCGGCCAACCGAAGAACCTGCCGGTCATCAAGGCTATCCTCAAGGAGTTCGGTGACGAGCTGCCCGTGCAGCTCGGCGGCGGTATCCGCGATCTGGACACCATCGAGAAGTACATCGATGCCGGCATGCAGTACGTGATCATCGGCACCGCTGCCGTGAAGGACCCGGGCTTCCTGCAGAACGCCTGTACGGCTTTCGCCGGCCACATCATCGTCGGCCTCGATGCCAAGGACGGCATGGTCGCGACCGACGGCTGGAGCAAGATCACCCAGCATTCGGTCATCGAGACCGCCAAGCGCTTTGAGGACTGGGGGGTGGAATCCATCATCTACACCGACATCGGCCGTGACGGCATGCTCAGCGGCATCAATATGGAAGCCACCATCAAGCTCGCCCAGTCGATCAAGATTCCGGTCATTGCCTCCGGAGGTCTGTCGGGCATGGCGGATATCGAAGCGCTGTGCAAGGCCGAACCCGAAGGGGTGGAAGGCGTCATCTGCGGCCGCGCGATCTATACCGGCGATCTGGATTTTGCAGCGGCACAGGAGCGGGCTGACGAGCTCAGCGACAGCCTCTGACCAGGGGCGGGCCCCGCGTCAGCGGCGCTGTTTTGCGAGGCCACCGACCGGTGGCCTTTTTTATGGCTGTGTCAATTGAAACAGTTTGTATACTGCCTCAGTGGTTTGCTGGTGTTGGGGCTGTGGGACCTGGACTACACCCCGCTTTTAAGTCGATGTGTTGACTACAAATTTGAAGAATGTCAACAAATGCTAGTTGTTACCGGCAGCAGCTTATGTTGACCGGTAAGCGATTTACATAAGTTTGGCTTATTGGACAATGTACGCTTGGTCAGGATGCCTGCAGCTATAGGAGCCTTGGATAGCGCATTCTGCGAGACCTCTTTGAAAGCCCCCTGTGATACTCGTGACTGGCGGAGCCGGCTATGTTGGCTCTCATATCTGCATTGCGCTGGCCGAAGCCGGCATGCCGTTCTTGATTCTGGATAACTTCAGCAATGCCAGGCGTTCGGTCATTACGCGGCTGGCCAAAATCCTGGGGTTCACACCGCCGTGCATCGATGCCGATGTGCGTGATGTGACCGTGCTCGAGCAGCTGTTCGACGAGCAGCATTTCGATGCCGTCATCCACAGCGCCTTTCTCACTGCATCAGCGGATGCCGCGCGTGAGCCGCTGCGCTACTACGACAACAATGTCTCGGGCACGATCGGCCTGTTGCGCGCGATGCAGACCGCAGGGCTGCGAAATCTGATCGTCTCGTCGTCGTCGGTGATCTACGGCGATCCTGCGCCGGTGGCTGTGCGAGAGGATGCACCGCTGTCGGTCAGCACCGCCTACGGCCAGACCGCATTGATGGTCGAGCAGGTGCTCAGCAGCCTCGATGAGGCGTCGCCCAAGCGCTGGCGCATGGCTTTGCTGCGCAGTTTCAATGCGGTGGGCTGCCATGACAGCGGCCTGATCGCCGAAGACCCGCCGCGCATGTCCTCCCATGTTGCGCCTTACCTGGCCCAGGTCGCTGCCGGCAAGCGCGATGGTCTGCGCATCTACGGCGGCGATTACCCCACACCGGATGGCACGCCCATACGCGACTATCTGCATGTGATGGACCTGGCCCGGGCCTATGTGGCGACCTTGCCGTACCTGCGCAGCCATCCGGGCCTGTCGCGCTTCAACATTGGATCGGGCCAGCCTACGTCGGTGCTGGGTCTGGTGCGCGCTTTCGAGCATGCCAATGGCCGTGCGGTACCTTTCCGCATTGGTGCACGCCGGGCAGGCGATGCGGCCCACTGCTGGGCTGATATTTCGCGCGCCCGCGCCGAGCTGGGCTGGCAACCCCAGCTGGGGCTGGACCGCATGATGGAAGACGTCTGGCGCTGGCAGATTGGTGTAGGCCGCAGCGTGCATTGACAGGCGCTGCAGGACCAGCCTGGCCGCACCCAGCGCCAGGCTTTTTTCTTGCCCGCAGGCTGCGTCCCGGCGCTGGGCGTGTTATTGTTTTGCCCGTCTGGCGCCATCGCCACCGCTTCCATCTGCAACGAGATCCTCCATGCTTGCCAAACGCATCATTCCCTGCCTGGACGTCACTGGCGGCCGCGTCGTCAAAGGTGTCAATTTCGTCGAACTGCGCGACGCCGGCGACCCGGTGGAGATCGCAGCGCGCTACAACACGCAGGGCGCCGATGAGCTGACCTTTCTCGACATCACCGCGACCAGCGATGGGCGTGACCTGATCTTGCCGATCATCGAAGCGGTGGCCAGCCAGGTCTTCATTCCGCTGACCGTCGGCGGTGGTGTGCGCACGGTGGCCGATGTGCGACGCCTGCTCAACGCCGGCGCCGACAAGACCAGCTTCAACTCGGCGGCCATTGCCGACCCGGCCGTCATCAATGCGGCCAGCGACCGCTACGGCTCGCAGTGCATCGTCGTGGCCATCGATGCCAAGCGCCGCCAAGGCCAGGATGTCATCGAACGCGGCGAGGGCTGGGATGTTTACAGCCATGGCGGACGCAAGAATACCGGCCTGGACGCCATCCGCTGGGCCAGTGACATGGCCGCGCGCGGTGCCGGGGAGATTTTGCTCACCAGCATGGACCGTGATGGCACCAAATCCGGTTTTGACCTGGCCTTGACCCGTGCAGTCGCCGATGCCGTCGGTGTGCCGGTGATTGCTTCCGGTGGCGTTGGTAATCTCGACCACCTGGCCGATGGCGTGCAGCAAGGCGGCGCCGATGCCGTCCTCGCGGCCAGCATCTTTCACTACGGCGAATTCACCGTGCAGCAGGCCAAGGAGCGCATGCGCGAGCGCGGTATTCCCGTGCGTCTGTAAGGCTGACAAGCCCCTTCTGCTTTCAACGCCGGTCCCCGCAGCGTTGCAATGCCCTCGGCGCGCTCGGGGAATGGCGTTCCCCAGGGTAGGTAGTTAGATCTGGCCGGGAAGGTCCGGCCGGGGAGGTCCAGCCGCGCAGAACCGGCCTGGGGGGCTACACCGACTCGGATTCGGGTGCTCGCCAGAGGCTCTTCGGCCCGCATCCCTGGCGTGCACCGGCCCCCTAGCCATGCTTGAAAGCGGGCTCTTTTCCGGTATACGCGCTCGCCAGCAGCCCTGCAGCAGCGGAGCGCCCATCGGCCGCGCTGCGCGTTTCCACGCCCGTCCACGTTCACCAGTCAAGCGCGGCTGACAGCTGCGCCATCAGATCTTCCCGGGTTTTTCCTGCGTGCTGGGACGGCAGTGTCGGGCCAGGGCCCGGCATCTCCGCAAGCCGGACCGATGCCTGCATTTTTCCGGTCCTGCGCCGTGAACGTCCCTTGCCCGCTGCGCAGGGCCGTTCGTCATTAATGATCTGCAATTCTATAAAAATGATTGATTTTCTCGATCACAAACCTTGATTTGCAATGTTTGACAATGTTTCTAAAGTTGACACACACTCATTAAACGCAAGATGCTATAAACCCGATCTATCTAATTTTGGTCACAGTTTGTTTCGGTTGTCTGGGAAGATTCGTATATCAAGACCGTCGGCAATTGCAATTGAACTATGAAAAGTGTCGCTAACTGTATCTAGCGGCGCTGTCTAAGGGCTGGGGAGTCGTCGGCTATGTCGGTGTTTGGGATATGCGTTGCGCAGGGATCGTCCTGCCTGTCTCACTTTCGTTGGTTGCACGCACGCGCGGTGCTGCTGGTGGTATCGCTGCTTCTGCCATTCGGCGTCTGGGCGCAGATGTGCGCGGCACCTGGCAACGATGGGGCAGGGGCGGCCACCGGGGTGGTGAATGATTACTTCCCGGGCGCCGGCGCTTCGACACTGGCTGCTGGCAGCACCAGCCTGACCTTGGGCACCCAGCGAACCGGTGCCGCCAACAAAACCCTGGCCGCCAATGATTTGTTGCTGGTCATCCAGATGCAGGATGCGAGCATCAATGCGGTCAATTCCAGTGCCTATGGCAGTGGTGGCAGCGGCGGCCAGGGCTCGACCAGTGTCGGCAGCACCGGCCTGTATGAATTTGTCCGTGTCGTCTCGGTGTCGTCCGGGGTGGTGAGCTTTTCGCCCGCACTGACCAACACCTACCGCAATGCGGCGGCGACCGCCACCTCCGGTCAGAAGACCTACCAGATCGTGCGCGTGCCGCAGTACACCAGCGCGTCCGTCAGCGGGGTGACTGCGCCGCCATGGAACGGCGCTACCGGCGGGGTCGTGGCCATCGATGCCCGTGATGTGCTGACGCTCAACGGCGCAACGGTGGAGAACCAGGCCAACCGGGCGATCTTCCTTGCAGGCAAAGGCTTTCGCGGCGCCGTAGGCAGCAATGGCGCCAGCCGTGGCTCGCGCGATGACTGGATGGGTGACTACAGCAGCGCAGGCGGTGGTGGTGGCAAGGGGGAAGGTATTGCCGGCACTCCGCGGTATCTGGCCAACAAGGTCACGGCTTATGGCTCCAAGCTGGTCAACGCAGTGGCTTCGGGGGGGATTGGTTCGGTAGAGAACACTGTCGAAGGCTATCCCGGCGGTTCACGTGCACGAGGCGCCCCCGGCAATGCCGGTGGTGGCGGAGCCGATGGTGCTCCGGCTGGCACCAACAACAACCAGTACAACTCCGGCGGCGGAGGCGGCGGTAACTATGCCGCCGGTGGCGTGGGCGGCCGGCCCTGGAACTACCCGCTGGTCGACAGCGGTGGCCGAGGCGGCGGTGGCTATGTGGGCACCACCGCTTTCAACCGCATTTTCCTCGGCGGCGGCGGCGGCGCTGGTGGCACCAACGACGGCACTGCCGATAACAATGCCTATGGCAACAACGGCATTGCTTGCGCGGACACGGGCGGGCACTGCTCTTCCGGCGCTTCGGGCGGCGGCATCGTCATCTTGCGTGCGCAGAGCGTTACCGGCACTGGTGTGATCGACGTGCGTGGTGCCAATGGCTACAACGTGCAAAACGATGCCGCCGGCGGCGGCGGTGCGGGTGGCTCGGTCATCATCCACTCGGTCGAAGGCGGATCTGCGGTGATCGATGCCAGTGGTGGGGATGGCGGCAACGCCTGGGCGGGCAACCAGACCAATGCTGCCAACCGCCATGGCCCTGGCGGCGGCGGTGGTGGCGGCTTCATCGCCTTCTCTCCGTCCAGCATGTCGGTCACTACCACGATCAATGGCGGTACACCCGGCTACACCACCAATGGCACCACCGACAACTACGGCGCCTTTGGCAACCAAGGGGGCATCGCTTCGTTCCAGTCGCCGAACGTTCCTGGCACCTTGCCGGGTGCCTCCTGTGCGGTTGACCTGCGCCTGACCAAAAGCAATGGCGTCAACATCGTCAATGCGGGCGGGCAAACCACGTACACGCTGACGGCCAGCAATGTGGGCGCGTCCCCCACCACAGGCACGGTCACCATCGTGGACAAACTGCCCCAAGGCGTGACCATTCCAGCCGGCTCCCTGCCGTTGACGGGCGCCAATGCCGCCAACTGGAGCTGCTCTGGCGCTGCAGGATCGCGCCTGATCACCTGTACCAGCGCTACCGCGATTCCCGCTGCAGGCAGCAGCGTGTTCGGGGTGACCGTCAATATCGGACTGCTCTCGGCGACGGGCCCCACGGCTACCAACAAGGCCAAGATCGGCGGCGGAGGCGATCCCCTCAACAGCACGGCGCCCACCGAAGCTGCCGTGGATGCCTGTACCGGCAACCAGTCCCCCGCAGGCTGCGCGCTGGATGTGGATGCGGTGAACTCGCCGCTGCTGAGCCTGACCAACACCGACAACACCGACGTGGTGCTGGCGGGCGGCACCACAACCTATACGCTGACGGTCAACAACGTGGGCAATGCGCCCACGGCCGGCACCGTCACCGTGGTGAATGCACTGCCCACCGGCATGGCCTACACCGGCGCGGCGAGCTTTACCAGCGGGGTGTTCAGCTGCAGCTACACCTCGTCGAGCAACAGTGTCAGCTGCACGACCAGTTCGGTGATCGCCGCAGGTGCCAGTGCCGCGATATCGCTGCCGGTGTCGATTGCGAGCACGGCGCCCAGCGCTTTGGTCAATCTCGCCAGCGTTGGCGGTGGCAGCGATTCGAGCAAGCCCAACGCGCCGACGGTCGCGTCCACGCAAAGCTGCTCTCCTGCGATCGCATCGGAAATCGCGACGGGCTGCGCTGCCGACACCGATGCGGTCAAGCGCGTGCAGCTGTCCTTGACCAAGGACGATGGCCGTTTCGGCATCTACGTCGGAGGCACGACCACGTATGCATTCCGCGTCAGCAACACCGGCGATACCGCCTCGGTGGGCACCATCAACTTCCGCGATGTGCTGCCGGGCCCGATGAACTGGCCCGCAACGTTGACCAAGACGGGCGCCAATGCGGCGGACTGGACCTGCACGCGCCTGAGCGCCACCGAAGTGAGCTGTACATCTGCCGCGCCGATTGCGGCCGGTGGTGTGAGCCAGTTCAGCCTGCTCGCCAATGCGGGCGCGATGACCAGTGGCACCCAGTACATGAACAAGGCGCGCGTCGGGGGCGGTGGTGATGCCACGCTGGCCACCGCTGCGCCCACTGCGGACCAGGTCAATGCCTGTACCAACAACAGCATCCCGGCGGGTTGCGCGATTGATCTGAACACGGCGCAGACACCGCCGACGCTGCGGCTGACCAAGACCCATGCTGATCCGCAATCCAAGGCGCCTGGGGCGGCGGTCGCCTTCACGCTGGCGGTTGCCAACACGGGCGCGGAAGCCCTGGCCAATACCGTGCGGGTGGTGGATGTGTTCCCTGCCGGGCTCAGCAATGTCACGGTCGCTGCGACGCAAGGTATTTTTAGCTGTGCAATGGGCTCCGGCGCCGACAGCAATGTGCTGACCTGCAACAACACGGCAGGTGCCTTGGCCGCCAATGCGTCGGCCAGCATCGCGGTGACGGCGACGGTCTCGGCTACGACCAGCACCACCTTGGTCAACAAGGCGCAGGTGGGTACCGACAATACCGATCCCAGCACCAGCAGCTACCCCACCAGCACCACCGCCGCCGCCTGTACGGCGCTTAACACGCCTACCGCAGGCTGTGCCACCGACTCCGTTCCGGTGGTGCCATCGGCCACGTTGACGGTGGTCTCCAGTGTCAATGCCCGCGCTGCCAGCACGGACCAGTTCACCGTCGGCATCAGCAATGGTGGCCCCAGTGCGACGACGGCGGGCACCGCCACCAGTGTAAGCACTGCCGGCTTTGCGGTGACGCCGGGCACCAGCTACGCCCTGAGCGAGACCGCTGCGGGCACGACCAATCTGGCGCGCTACACCACCAGCTACGCCTGTACCAATGCCACGGCCGGCGGCACTGCGGTAGCGCCAGGCACTGGCACGACGCTGACGCTGACGCCGCAGGCGGGCGATGCCATTACCTGTACGTTCACGAACACGCCGATTGCGCCCCGTCTGACGCTGGCCAAATCGATTGTTTCGCGGGCCTTGGCGTCCGACCAATTCACGGTGGCCATCAGCAATGGCGGCCCCTCGGCGTCCACCACCGGCACCAGCACGACGGCCAGCACCACGGTCTTCACAGCGACCGCCGGCACCAGCTACACGCTGAGCGAATCCGTGCTGGCCGGCGCCAATCTGTCGCGCTATACCAGCAGCTACAACTGTAGCAATGCCGGCGTTGCAGGTACCGTGATGCCGTCGGGCACGGGCACCAGCTTCAGCCTGGCGCCCCAGGCGGGCGACAACATCAGCTGCACCTTCAGCAACACCGCCATTGCGCCCAGACTGACGGTCAATACGGTGGTCGCCGGCCGCCTTCTCAGCACCGACCAGTTCACGGTCGGCATCAGTAACGGTGGCCCCAGTGCGACGACCACCGGTACGCAAACCACGGCCTCGGCAGGCCCGACCACTGCGACGGCAGGCACCAGCTACCTGCTGACCGAAACCGCTGCCGGCACGCCTGCCACCAATCTGGCCCGCTACACCACGACCTACAGCTGCACCAATGCCACTGCGGGTGGCACCAGCGTCGGATCGGGCACCGGTACCTCCATCACCGTGGTGCCCCAAGCCGGCGATGACATCAGCTGCACATTCACCAATACGCCGGTCTATCCCAAGCTCAGCGTGACCAAGGCCGCATCGCCGGGCAGCTTTGTCGCCGGTGCCAGCGGCCAAAGCTACCGCATCACCATCGGTGTGGCCAATGGCCCCACCACCGCTGCCATCAGCATTGCCGACAGCCTGCCCACCGGTGTGACCCTGTCCGGCGTGCCCACCGTCAGTGGCGGTGCCACATTGAGCGGTTGCAGCACCAGCGGCAGCACCATTGGCGCGTGCCAACTGGCCAGCGGCTTGGCCAACGGCAGCTATGTCGTGACCATTCCCGTCTCTGTCGCACCGTCGGCCACCAGCACGGGCGCTGCCAACACCGCCAACCTGGGCGGAGGTGGTGACCCCAGCTGTACTGCGGCCGCTACGACGGAAGCATGCGATCCGACCACAGGGGCGGTGGCTGTGAAGACGCCCGCCAATGTCGGCCTGGTCAAATCCGGCGCTGCTACCGCCGTGGCTGGCAACAGCTATGTCTACACGCTGGCGCTGAGCAACAGCGGCCAGACCGCCACCGCCTCCAACCTGGTGGTGCGCGACCAGTTGGCCCCTGGCATGGTGGCTACCGCCGTCACCGGTGCCAACTGCGGCACCTTGCCCAGCGCTGCTGGCGCGTTGCTGAGCTGCACCGTGGCCGATCCGGTTGCGGCCGATGGCGGCACTGCCAGCATCCAGCTGACGGTGACCATGCCCAGCGGCGGCGGCAATGTCGTCAACTATGCGGCCACCCATCCATCGGGTAGCGGCAACCCCGGTGTGGATCCTGGCCCGGCCTGTACCAATGCCGCCAATGTGGTATGTGCCAGCGCGACCACCGCATCCAGCACCCCTGCCAATGTCAGCCTGAGCAAGACCGGTGCGGCCACCGCGCTGACCGGCTCGAGCTACGTCTACACGCTGACCCTGAGCAACAGCGGCCAGCTCGCTACCGGCAGCAACCCGATCATCAAGGACCAGCTGCCTGCAGGCGTGGTAGCTACCTCGGTCAGCGGTGCGAGCTGCGGCACGCTGCCCAGCAGTGCCGCAGCCCTGCTGACCTGTACCTTGGCGGGTCCGGTCGCCGCAGGTGCATCTGCCACTGTCCAACTGACCGTCACTTTGCCAAATGCCGGCGGAACCTTGGTCAACAACGCGGCGACCAACCCCACGGGCTCAGGCGCCCCTGGCGTGGATCCCAGTGCCACTTGTGTGAACAGCGCCACCACCTTCTGCGCAAGCCATAGCCTCGCGGTCAACACACCGGCAAGCCTGGCAACCACCAATGTGCTGACATCGGTCAATGGCAGCCCGGTGCCAGCCGGCTACCTGGCCAAGCCCGGCGATGTGCTGACCTACACGGTGACCGTCGTCAACAGCGGTGGCACGGCAGGCTCCACCGACGTGGGCCAGACCGTACCTGCCGGTACCACCTATACGGGCAGCGGCCAAGGCTGGAGCGCAGGCTGCACGGATGCGGGCACGCAGTGCACGCAAACCGTGCCAGTCGGAGCAAACCAAACCAGCACCGTGCAGTACACCGTCACCGTCGCCAGCCCAGGCAGCACGGCAACGATTGTTGATACCGCCACCAGCTCGGTAGGCACCTGCACCGCTTGCCAGGTCAGCACCGATACACAGCGGGCAGACATGCAGGCGAGCATCTCGGTCAGTCCAGGCACCACCAGTGCGACGGGTGTGGAGCTGACCTACACCAGCATCTGCAAGAACAATGGCCCGCAAACGGCCCTGAACGCCGCATGCACGGTGAGCGCTCCTGCTGGCGCCGCAACGACCTGTACACCCGCCAGTCCGGCTGCAACGCTCGCTTCCGGCTCCAGCATCACCTGCACCACCAAGCTCACACCGGGTGTGGTGGGTGACTACGCTGTGAGCGTTGCCACCAGCAACACCTTGTTCGACCCCGCAACGGGCAACAACAGCGCAACGGCGACCGTCAAGGTCAACACGCCAGCAGCCCTGCGTATCGTCAAGAGCCTGGCGCAAGTCAACGGCGCGGCTGTGCCTGCCAATTACGCAGCCAAGATCGGCGATACGCTGACCTATGCGATGGTGGTGACCAACACCGGCGGCACCGCTGGCACCACGGTCTTGACCGAGACCGTGCCGGAGGGCACCCAGTTTGTCGGCGGCAACGCGCCAGACCTGAGCCAAGGCTGGAGCCAGGCTCCGCAAGCTTGCGACGCCGCAGCCAGCATCTGCACGCAAACCGTGTCGGTCCCTGCACAGAGCACGGACGGTGTTCCCGGTCAGCAGACGGTGCAGTTCACCGTGAAGGTCCTGGCCCCAGCGACCAGCAACGGCAAAATCACGAACACCGTGGCGAGCGACGTGGCTGCCGCCTGTGCTTCCGGTACTTGCGCGGTCGAGACGGCCAATGCAGTGGCTGATATGCAAGCGCAGATCAGCTCCATCCCCGCTACGGCAGTGGTCGTGGGTCAAAGCGTCACCATCACCGGCACCTGTACCAACAACGGCCCCGCCGATGCGGTGAACGCCAGTTGCGCCATGGCCGTGAACAATGCCGGCACCAGCATTGCCGGCACCTGCGCTGCCAATGCCGAGCTGGCAATGGGTGCGAACCTGAGCTGCTCTGCGACCTTTGTCGCAGCCGAAGGTGCGATCAGCGCCACCATCCATGCGACTACGCAAAGCTACGAGAGCAACACGGCGAACAACACAGACACCAAGTCCACGGTGGGCAATACGCCAGCAAGCCTGGCAACCACCAATGTGTTGACCGCAGTGAACGGCAGTCCAGTGCCGGCAGGCTACCTGGCCAAGCCCGGTGATGTGCTGACCTACACCGTCAGCGTTACCAACAGCGGCGGTACCGCTGGCTCCACCGAAGTGGGTCAAACGGTACCAGCAGGCACGACCTATACCGGTACCGGCCAAGGCTGGGGCGCAGGATGCGCGGCAGCGGGCACGCAGTGTGCGCAGCCAGTCACTGTTGCCGCAGGCCAGACCAGCACGCTGCAGTACACGGTGACCGTGGCAAGCCCAGGCTCGATTGCAACTATCGTGGACACGGTTAGCAGCTCGGTGGGCACCTGCACGGCTTGCCAGGTGACTACCGGCACGCAGCAGGCAGATATGGCGGCAACTGTGACCGTGACGCCAGGCGCGACCAGCACCACAGGGGTGGAATTGATCTACACCAGCGTGTGCAAGAACAATGGTCCGCAAACGGCTTTGAACGCAGCTTGCGCAGTGACCGCTCCAGCTGGCGCTCAAACCATCTGCACGCCAACCAGCCCAGCGGCTACCTTGGCTTCTGGCACCAGCATCACCTGCACCACCAAGTTCACGCCAAGCGTGGCTGGTGACTATGCTGTGAGCGTGGCTACCAGCAATGATCTTTACGACGCGGCACCAGGCAACAACACGGCCAATGCCACTGTCAAGGTCAACACGCCAGCAGACCTGCACATCACCAAGACCTTGGCGCAAGTCAATGGCGCGGCTGTGCCAGCGAACTATGCAGCCAAGATCGGGGACAAGCTCACCTATGCGATGCTGGTGACCAACACGGGTGGTACTGCTGGTACGACGGTGCTGACCGAGACCGTGCCAGAGGGCACCCAGTTTGTGGGCGTCAGCAGCGATCCAACCCAAGGCTGGAGCGAGGCGCCCGCGGCTTGCCTGGCAGCAGCCAGCACCTGCACGCAAAGCGTGACGGTGCCAGCGCAAAGTGCCGAAGGTGCTGCTGGTGAGAAGACCGTTGAGTTCACCGTGGAAGTGATTGCGCCTGCGACCAGCAACGGCAAGATCACCAATACCGTGCTGAGCGATGTGGCGGCTGCTTGTACCGGCACCAGCTGCTCGGTGGAGACCAACAACGCAGTGGCAGACATGCAAGCGCAGATCACAGACATCCCAGCTACGGCGGTGGTGGTGGGTCAAAGCGTGACCATCACGGGCGTCTGTACCAACAAGGGCCCCGCTGACGCTGTAAATGCCAGCTGTGAGATGACCGTGAACAACGGCGGCAACAGCATCCCGGCAAGCTGCGGTGCCAATGTGAATCTGGCATTGAACGAAAGCATCAGCTGCACGGCCAGCTTCACGGCTGTAGAAGGTGCCATCAGCGCAAGCATCCGCACCGCTACACAAAGCTACGAGAGCAATACGGCCAACAACACCGACACCAAGTCCACAGTGGGAAACACTGCGGCTAGCCTGGTAACCACCAATGTGTTGACCGCAGTGAACGGTAACCCTGTCCCTGCTGGTTATCTGGCCAAGCCCGGCGATGTGCTGACCTACACGGTGACGGTTGCGAATACCGGCGGCACCGCAGGCAGCACTGATGTGGGCCAGACGGTGCCAGCAGGCACGAGCTACACGGGAACGGGCGAGGGCTGGAGCGCCGGTTGTGCAGCAGCATCGAGCACCTGCAACCAGACGGTAGCGGTGGGCGCGGGCCAAACGAGCTCGGTGACCTACACCGTCACCGTGGCGGGCCCTGGCAGCACTGCCACCATTGTCAACACGGCCACCAGCAGCGTTGGCAGCTGCAGCGCTTGCCAGGTAACGACCGGCACGCAACGTGCAGACATGCAGGCCACCGTGGCTGTGACGCCAGGACCGACCAGCACCACCGGTGTGGAACTGGTCTACACCAGCGTGTGCAAGAACCAGGGCCCACAAAGCGCGCTCAACGCATCTTGCATCGTGACCGCGCCAGCCAATGCGGTAACCACTTGCGCGCCTGTGAGCCCAGTCGCCACTTTGGAGTCTGGTGAGAGCATCACCTGCACCACCAAGTTCACGCCAAGTGATGCGGGTGACTACGCAGTCAGCGTTGCGACCAGCAACACCTTGTACGACCCGGCTGCAGGTAACAACACGGCAACGAAGACCGTCAAGGTCAATACGCCGGCCGAGCTGAACATCGCCAAGACCCTGGCGCAAGTCAACGGTGCTGCAGTCCCTGACAACTATGCAGCCAAGATCGGTGACACGCTGACCTACCACCTGCGGGTGACCAATGCGGGCGGTACCGCCAGCACCCTGGAGCTGACCGAAACCGTGCCGGAAGGTACCAGGTTTGTCGGTGGCGCTGCCGCTAACCCTGACCAGGGTTGGAGCCTGGCACCCCATGCCTGCGACGCAGCAGCCAGCACGTGCACGCAAAGTGTGACCGTTCCCGCGCAGAGCGCAGGCGCATCGGGCGAGCAGACCGTGCAGTTCACGGTGGAAGTGCTGGCGCCAGCGACCAGCAGCGGCAAGATCATCAATACGGTGACCAGCGATGTGCCAGCCGCTTGCGCGGCCGGTGGCTGCACGGCGGAAACGGCCAATGCGGTCGCGGACATGCAAGCGCAGATCACGACGATTCCATCTGGCGCCGTGGTGGTTGGCGACAGCGTGACCATCACCGGCCAATGCACCAACAATGGCCCGGTGGAGGCGGTGAATGCCAGCTGCGTGATGACCGTGAACAACGGCGGCAACAGCATTGCAGCGACTTGCGGTGCCAACACCCAGCTTGCAGTGGGCGAAAGCATCAGCTGCACAGCGACCTTCACGGCCGCTGAAGGATCCATCAGCGCCAGCATGACGGCGGCAACCGATAGTTATGAGAGCGACACCGCAAACAACACGGCCACCCAGGCTGTCAACGGCAATACGCCTTCGGCAGTGACGGTGCGCAATGTGCTAGTGAAGGTCAACGATGCGCCCGTGCCTGCCGGCTATGTGATCAAGCCCGGTGACAAGCTGACCTACCAGGTCCTGGTCAGCAACACGGGCGGTACGCCGGGCTCGACGGTGCTGACGGAGACGGTGCCTGTGGGCACCCGCTATGCCGGTACCGACGAAGGGTGGACGGCGGGTTGCGGCGCATCGCGCAGCACCTGCAACCGTTCCGTGACGGTGCCCGGCGGTAGCGCTCAGGCACCGGGCACGGTGGCTTTCGAGTACACGGTGCGCGTGGAGGACACGGTCAGCAGCCCGAATGTGGTCAATATTGTGGACAGCAGTGCACCAGGCAGTTGCAGTGCAGCCTGCTCGGTGAGCACGCCGACGCAAGCGGCCGATATGCAGGTGAGCATGCCTGCGACCATCGATGCCAAGGTGGGCGTGGAGTTCACGCTGACCTCGGTCTGCCGCAACGCAGGCCCCGCCACGGCAAGCAATGCCCGCTGCGATGTGAGCGGCGCACCGGCCGGTGCGGTCACCGTGTGTACGCCGACCCCGCCGATCGCTTCGCTGGCGGTGGGTGAGTCGGTCACCTGTACCACCAGGTTCACGCCGAGCTCGACGGCTGCCATCACGATCACCACGCGCGCCAGCAGCGATGTGTACGACCCTGTCGCGGCCAATAGCGAGGCCTCCGCGTCCGCCGTGTTCACCAGCACACCGCCAGCTGCCGTCAAGGCAGTGCCTGTGAATGCTGCATGGGCGACGGGTCTGGTGGCCTTGTTGCTGATGCTGTTGGCAGGCAGGGCCCTGCCGCATCGCCAGGGCCGTGGTCGGCAGGACTGACCATTTTTGACCCTCAACCCCACCGGCCCGGCTGCATTCGCTGCACCGGGCCGGTTGCATTGGCGGCTGTTTTCTCCCTGCAGTGCGCACAACTGCATTGAATGCGAGACAATTCCCCGCATGAACTGGCTCGATCAAGTGAAATGGGATGCGCAGGGCCTGGTGCCCGTGATTGCGCAGGAGCAGCACACCAAGGATGTGCTGATGTTTGCCTGGATGAACCGCGAGGCGCTGGCCCACACGGCCGAGCTGGGCCGGGCGGTGTACTTCAGCCGTTCGCGCGGCAAGCTGTGGTTCAAGGGCGAAGAGTCCGGCCATGTGCAGACCGTGCACGAGATCCGCATTGACTGTGACAATGATGTGGTGCTGCTGAGCGTGACCCAGACGGGGCATGAGCCGGGCATTGCCTGCCACACAGGCCGCCACAGCTGTTTTTACAGCGTGTTGCGTGATGGCCAGTGGCAAGCGGTCGATCCGGTCTTGAAAGACCCGGAATCGATCTACAAATAATCCCTGTCCAGCATCCGCCTTCCTCTGCAGCCCTTTGCGGCTGCTTCGCTATATTTCCGATATGACCGATACCTCCCCCTCTGCTGCCATGTCCTCGACGGATGCCTTGATGCGTCTGGCCGAAGTGCTGGAGTCGCGCAAACCTGCCAATGGCGGTGATCCCGAGGCCAGCTATGTGGCCCGTTTGCTGCACAAGGGGCCCGACGCCTTTTTGAAGAAGGTGGGAGAGGAGGCGACCGAGGTGGTGATGGCTGCCAAGGATGTGGACCACGGGGCGCCCGCCTCCAAACTGGTGTACGAAGTCGCCGATCTGTGGTTTCATACGATGGTGGCGCTGACCCACTATGGCCTGAGCCCCGCTGATGTGGTGAATGAACTGGTACGCCGGGAAGGCCTCAGTGGCCTGGAAGAGAAGGCGATGCGCAAGGTAAAAGACCGTGAAGCTGAAGAAGGGAGTTCCGCATGAATGATGTCGTTGACGTGAAGACTGTGGATTCGGCCGCGATGGAAAGCCTCAAGACCTGGGGCTGGGTGAGCTACCTGCTGCACCTGATCGTGGCAGTGGCGGCGGTGGTGCCCAGCGCGCAGGCCAGCATCGTGCTGCTGCTGATTGCGCTGGTGATCGACCTGGTCAAGCGCAGCGATGCGCAAGGCACCTGGCAGCAAAGCCACTTCTCCTGGCGCATTCGCAGCGTCATCTGGGCCGGCATCCTGTATGTGGTCACCGCGCCGCTGTGGATCCTGTTCCTCGTCCCTGGCTGGATTGCCTGGACGCTGATTTCGCTGTGGTTTCTCTATCGCATCGTGCGCGGCATGCTGGCAATGAACAAAGACCAGGCCATCCATGGCTAGCGCCGAGCCGCAGCCCGAAGCGCCAGCGCTGCCGGGAGAGCCGGTGCCCGTCGAAGCCGAAGCGCCCAAACGCCTGCCGCGCTCCAAGGGGGTGGACGAAAACACCCCTCCGATCAGCCTGGCCTTGCAAGGCGGCGGCTCGCATGGTGCCTTCACCTGGGGGGTGCTCGATGCCTTGCTGGCTGACCGCAGCCTCTGGGCCGAGGGCATCAGCGGCACCAGTGCCGGCGCGATGAATGCCGTCGTGATGGCCTATGGCTATGGCAAGGCGGCAGCGACCCAGACAGACCGGCGCAAGGCCCATGAGGCCGGCTGCGAATCGGCCCGGGAGAGCCTGACCCAGTTCTGGGAAGGCGTGGGTACCATGGGCAGCCTGATGGCGGGCGTGCCGATGGCTGGCAAGGCCATCTGGGACATGATGAGCCAGTGGCTCTCGCCCTACCAGACCAATCCCCTCGATATCAACCCGCTGCGCCGTCTGCTTGAGAAAGTGGTGGATTTCGACTTTTTGCAGTACGAGCAAGGCCGCAATGCCCCCCGGGTGTTTGTCTGCGCGACCAATGTGCGCACCGGCAAGGGCGAGGTGTTCAGTGGCAAGCGCTTGTCCGCCGATGCGGTGATGGCCTCCGCCTGCCTGCCGATGATGTACAAGGCGGTCGAGATCAAGGACCAGCACTACTGGGACGGCGGCTACTCCGGCAATCCCTTGCTCTACCCGCTGATCTACCAAACCGGCAACAGCGATGTGCTGCTGGTGCAGCTCAACCCGATTGAGTACAACGAGGTGCCCACCAACGTCCAGGAAATCATGGACCGCATCAATGAAATCACCTTCAACGCCAGCTTGCTGGCGGAGTTGCGGGCGATGGGCTTTGTGCGCCGCCTGCTCGATGAAGGCAAGCTGGACCGTGAACGCTACAAGTACATGCTGATGCACCATGTGGATGGGGGTGCCGTGCTCAAGAGCTATGGCGCGTCCAGCAAGAACCGCTCCGATGCGCCCTTTGTGCGCGAACTGTTTGAGCGGGGCCGTGTGTCCGGCGAGAACTGGCTGACCCAGCACCGCGCCGATGTCGGTGTGCGTTCTGGCTTCAAGGTGTAATTTACTGATGGTTGGCACGGTTGCTGCTTGTACCGTGCCCAGTGCTGGTGGCTGCCCGCTGCGGCGCCGCCGTTGTTTTGAGAGATAAGAATTTTATGCACGATCCCGACTGCCTTTTTTGCAAAATCATCGCCGGCCAAATCCCGTCGAGCAAGGTTCATGAGGACGAGGACATGCTGGTGTTCAAGGACATCCACCCGGCCGCTCCCGTGCATTTGCTGATGGTGCCCAAGCGGCACATCCCGTCGATGGCGCAGGTCGGTGCCGAAGATGCTCCGTTGCTGGGCCGCATGCTGGCCAAGGCACCGCAACTGGCGCTGGACAACGGCTGCAACCCCTATCCGCAAGGGGGTTTCCGGCTGATGGTCAACACCGGCGAGGAGGGCGGCCAGGAAGTGCACCACCTGCACATCCACCTGCTGGGCGGCCCCCGGCCCTGGAAAAAGGGCTGAGCGCTGGCTCCGCCCAACGGCGATGACCTCGCCCTGTGACAGTATTACGAAACTGGTAGATGCCCAAGGCGTCTAAAATGTGCATATTCGCTAGGAGAATTTCATGGGTTCCTTTTCTGTTTGGCATTGGCTGATTGTTCTGCTCATCGTGGTGCTGGTGTTTGGCACCAAGAAGCTCAAGAACATCGGCACCGATCTGGGTGGTGCGGTCAAGGGCTTCAAGGATGGCATCAAGGACGGCAGTGACTCGGCCTCGCCCGCTGCCCCCACGACGACCACGGCACAGCAGGTGGGCCAGTCGCCCGTCGCTGACAAGAACTCCACCATCGACGTAGAAGCCAAGAACAAGGGCTGATATGCGCGCCGCTGGGGCTGCGGGCAAGCCGCAGCAACCGTTGCTGTGCATTCGATGGGACTGGAATGTTTGATCTCGGTATCTCCAAAATGGCCTTGATCGGTGCGGTGGCACTGATCGTCATCGGCCCTGAAAAACTGCCGCGCGTTGCGCGCACGGTGGGCACCTTGCTGGGCAAGGCGCAGCGCTATGTCAACGACGTCAAGTCCGAGGTCAACCGCTCGATGGAGCTTGACGAGCTGCGCAAGATGAAAGAGAACGTCGAGTCAGCCGCGCGGGATGTGGAAAACACCATCCGCACCAATTCGGCAGACTTCGAGAAAAACCTCAACGACCAGGCCAATGGCCTGGCTTCATCGGCTAGCGACGACAGCTTTTACACCGCAGATCCCTATGCCGAGAGCTATGACAGTGGCTCGGCATCGGCGGTGGCGCCGGTCTACCACCACCCGCGCAAGAACTGGCGCGTAAAGCGCGGCGCGACGCCCCAGTGGTACAAGCACCAAGCGGGTGTGCGCACCCATGTGCAATCGGGCGCGGCACGCGTGGCACGTTTCCGGCCCAAAAAGCCATCGTCCGGCCTGTGATGGCGCCCGCAACGCATCAGGCTCCAGGGGCAGGGCGTTGGCATGTTTTCTCCCTGGCATTCCACCGGTCCGCGATGGTGCAGCCTGCCTCCAGGTGCTGCACGCCGGTGATGCATTGATCCGCAACTGATATCCCCATGTCCGAAACCCCTTCCAAAGAAGACGAGCTGGCCGGCACCGAGCAGCCCTTTGTGCAGCACCTGATGGAGCTGCGCGATAGGCTGCTCTACAGCATTGGCGGTGTGCTCGTCGCCGTGGTGCTGCTGGCCATCTGGCCGGGGCCTGATGGCTTGATGAATTTCATCGCCCATCCGATCAAGATGCACATGCCGCCCGACGCCAAGCTGATCGCGGTTGGCGTGTTCTCGCCTTTCATCGTCCCGCTCAAAGTGCTGGGCATGGCAGCGATCTTGCTGGCACTGCCCTGGATCATGTACCAGCTGTGGGCCTTTGTGGCACCGGGCCTGTACATGCATGAGCGCAAGTTTGCGTTGCCGCTGATCTTCTTTGGCAGCCTGCTGGCATACGCCGGCATTGCCTTTGTGCAGCTGTTCGTGCTTGACCGCATGTTTGGCTTCATCCAGCACTTCACGCCGTCGAGCGTGGCTGCCACGCCCGATATCGCCTCGTATGTCGAGGCCATCTTGTCACTCTACCTGGCCTTTGGCCTGGCCTTCCAGGTCCCGATTGTGGTGATTCTGCTGGTGCGCCTGGGCCTGGTGGAGATTGCCAAGCTCAAGTCGTTCCGCGGCTACTTCATCGTGCTGTCGTTTGTCATCGCGGCGGTGGTGACCCCGCCGGATGTGCTGTCGCAGATTTCGCTGGCCGTGCCCATGTGCATTCTGTACGAGGTCGGCATCCTGGGCGCCACCTGGTTCTCGCGCAACCAGCCCAAGAAGGAAGAAGAGAGCGACGCTGACGCAGCAGCCTGATTACTGCCAGCCCGCCAGATACACCAAAGCCCCATGCTGACCTGGGTTCAGCCGGGGCTTTGGTATTTGTGGGGTACGGGGGGCTGGAGCGGCTTGGCCGCAGCGGTAATGCTCGGCGGCCTGGTTCCACATCGGTGGGATGCATGACCCTGGCGAGGGCGCAGCCAGCGCACCCCGCCAGCGCTTAACGCCGGCCTTGGGGCATCGCGCGGTTGTTGACCGGGCGGGTGCCGGGAGTGATCGGCAGGGTCAGGCTCTGGTCCCCCCGGCGCAACTGCACTTCGGACGTGGTGCCGGGCACCAGCGCGGCCACGGCCGTCAGCAGGCTTTGCACATGGTGCACCGGCATCGCGCCGATCTGGGTAATCACATCACCGGGGCGGATGCCAGCATTGGCGGCAGGGCCGCTTTGCAGCACGCCGGTGATGATCACACCGGTGTCGGCCTTGACGCCAAAGGTGTCGGCCAGCTCGGGTGTCAGGTCATTGGGCTCGACGCCGATCCAGCCGCGGGTGACCTTGCCATCGCGCACGATGCTGTCGAGCACGTTCTTGGCCAGCGCGATGGGGATGGCAAAGCCAATGCCCATGCTGCCTCCCGAGCGCGAATAGATGGCCGTGTTGATGCCGACCAGGTTGCCGTTGACATCGACCAGCGCGCCGCCCGAGTTGCCGGGGTTGATGGCCGCATCGGTCTGGATGAAGTTCTCGAAGGTGTTGATGCCCAGCTCACTGCGGCCCAGCGCGCTGATGATGCCGCTGGTCACCGTTTGGCCCACGCCAAAGGGGTTGCCAATCGCCAGTACCTGGTCGCCGACCTCGGCCGAATCCGAATTGCCCAGCACGATGACCGGCAATTTGTCGAGGCTGATCTTGAGAATGGCGAGGTCCGTCTCCGGATCGGTGCCGATGATCGTGCCCTTGGCTTTGCGGCCATCGGTCAAGGTCACTTCGATATCGTCAGCGGCCTCGACCACATGGTTGTTGGTGAGCACATAGCCGTCAGGGCTGACGATCACGCCGCTGCCCAGGCCCGCCTGGTTCTGCACGCCCTGGTCGCCAAAGAAGAACTGGAACCAGGGGTCATTGGCGCGCGGGTGGCGCACTGCCGTGCTGGTGTTGATGCTGACCACCGCCGGCGACGCTTTTTTGGCAGCGGGGCTGAAGCTGCTGGTCGCGACGCTGGCCCGGTTGGCTTCGCTTTGCGGCGCCTCGATCAACGCGATGCCGGCATTGCTGCGTACCGCGTTGTTGCGCTGCAGCCAGCCGGGCTGCAAGGTGGCGACGATAAAGTACAAGGCCAGCAAGACGGTGACCGATTGTGCGAAAAAAAGCCAGAGGCGTTTCATAGAACCTGGGATAGGGTGAAGGTGGCCGCGCCTGGCTGACAGCCAGCAACGGCGTTGGGCATTGCTATTGATTATGGCACCGGGCCTGGCAGCGAGGCGCTGCGGTGCCGTCTGATGCGCTGCGGCGCAGGCGCCGCGCGGCGGTTGACGGGCGCAGCAGGGGCCACGGGTATTCTGGCGCATCTCGCGGCCATCTGCGATGCAATCCATCGTATTTGACGATGTCATGGCCGCGACATTGTTCTCCAAATCGGACCAATCCCAGAGATTCTCGAAGAATGCCTCTAAAAACCGTTGCTGGCGGAACGATGTCATTGCGGCACAGATAGGATGGCGCCGTTGCAAGCCCCAGCAGAGAGGGATACTTTTCGTGACACTGACCGAGGCCAAAGGGTAAGTACCTAGAATGGCCTCCCAACCTTTTGACTGCGCTCCTGCGCTCATCGTGGTTCCCTGCGAAGGGGTCCATCTCTCCTCTCGCTTGCGCTGACTTCCGCCATCCCGGGTCTCGCCGAACCCCTTGATATGCGCCCACAATGCGCTGCGTTTTGCGCTGTCCTGCTCTGATATGTAGAGGACACATGACTTCGCTGACTGCTGACCAAGGTGGGGCTTCCGCTGCTTCGCCTGCCAACCGCCCCTTGAACCGGGACGATTACAAGACCCTGGGCCTGTCGGCCCTGGGCGGCACCCTGGAGTTTTATGACTTTGTGGTGTTTGTATTCTTTGCCAACGTACTGGGATCGCTGTTCTTCCCGGCCTCGATGCCGGACTGGATGCGCCAGCTGCAGACGCTGGGCATCTTCGCGGCTGGCTACCTGGCCCGCCCCATTGGCGGGATCTTGATCGCCCACTTTGGCGACATTCTGGGCCGCAAGCAGATGTTCACCTTGTCGGTGTTCCTGATGGCCGTGCCCACCTTGGTGATCGGCCTGCTGCCGACCTATGAAACCATTGGCTTGGCCGCGCCCATCCTGCTGCTGGCGATGCGCGTGCTGCAAGGCGCTGCGATTGGCGGCGAGATGCCCGGTGCCTGGGTGTTTGTCGCCGAGCACGCACCGGCCAAACGCTATGGCTTCGCGATTGGCTCGCTGACCTCCGGCATCACGGGCGGCATTTTCCTGGGCTCGATCATTGGCGTCTGGCTCAACAGCGTCTACAGCGCGGCCGAGATCCACGACTGGGCCTGGCGCATTCCGTTCATCCTGGGCGGCGTGTTTGGCCTGGTGTCCGTGTACCTGCGCAAGTTCCTGCATGAGACCCCCATCTTCCAGGAGATGCAGGCCCGCAAGCAGGTGGACCGCGAACTGCCGCTGAAGACCATTCTGCGCGACCACCGCGAAGCCAGCGTGGTCGTGGCGCTGATGACCTGGATCCTGTCCACCGCCGTGGTGGTGGTGATCCTGTTCACGCCTTCCTATCTGCAAAAGGTGTTCCATATCGCCCCAGCGGTGGCCCTCAAGGCCAATGCCGTAGCGACTGTGACCTTGACCCTCGGCTGCGTGTTCTGGGGCTGGCTGTCGGACCAATGGGGCACGCGTGCCGCGATGGTGCTGGGCTGGGGCGGCATGGCCGTTACCGCCTATCTGTTCTACCTGAACCTGCCTGGCACCGAGGTCTCGCTGGTTTGGACCTATGCGCTGGTGGGCTTTTTTGTGGGTGCGATCTCGCTGCTGCCCGTCGTTGGTGTGCGCGCCTTCCCGCCCGAGGTGCGCTTCACGGGACTGTCCTTCTCGTACAACATGGCCTATGCCGTGTTCGGTGGTTTGACGCCGATGCTGGTGTCCGTCTGGCAACAGGCCGATGTGATGGCGCCTGCCCACTATGTGGCCGCGATGGGCGTGCTGGGCGTGGCCATGGGCTTCTGGCCGCTGGCCGTCAAGGGCTGGGTCGCCAAGAAGTAAAGCTGCTTCTGGCTAATCGCCCCTCGAACCCGCTGCATGCCTGGCATCAGCGGGTTTTTTGATTCCGGGGTGGCGCGCCGCACAGGTCTGAGACAATCGGGCATGACTACGACCCGCCAAGACATGCTGCAAGCCTTTGATGCGCTGCTGCAGCCCGCCCGCTTCAAAGACTATGGCCCCAATGGTTTGCAGGTGGAGGGCAAGGCGGAGATCCGCAAGCTGGTCAGCGGTGTGACGGCATCGCGGGCGCTGATCGAGGCGGCCATTGCCGCCCAGGCCGATGCGATCTTTGTGCACCATGGCTTGTTCTGGCGTGGTTACGACGGCCGCATCACCGGCTGGATGAAGCAGCGCATCGAACTGCTGATCAAGCACGACATCAATCTGTTCGCCTACCACCTGCCGCTGGATGCGCACCCGGAGCTGGGCAACAATGCCCAACTGGGCGTGCAGCTGGGCTGGCAGGCCGACGCCCGTTTTGGCGACCAGGAACTGGGCTTTATCGGCAGCCTGGATGCGCTGCCACCTGCGCAAGTGGCTGCGCACATACAACAGACCCTGGGCCGCTCCGTCACCGTGGTGACGGGTGAGACGCCACGCCCCATCCGCCGCATGGCCTGGTGCACCGGGGGCGCGCAGGGCTTCTTTGAGGCCGCGATGGCTGCCGGTGCTGATGGCTTTCTGACCGGCGAGATATCCGAGCCCCAGGCCCACCTGGCGCGCGAGACCGGCGTGAGCTTTTTTGCGGCCGGCCACCATGCGACCGAGCGCTACGGCGCGCCCGCCGCTGCGGCCGCCGTGGCCCAACAGTGGGGCGTGGCGCATCACTTTATCGACATCGACAATCCCGCCTGACGTTTCTCCGAAGGACATCCCCGTGCACTCCGCTCCCTTGCTCGCCATCACCCAGGGCGACCCCGCCGGCATTGGCCCGGAAATCGTGGCCAAGGCCTTTCGTGATGCGCCCGAGCAGATGCTGGGCTGCTTTGTCGTCGGCGAGCTGCAGACCCTGCGCCGCGCAGCGCAGATGCTGCAGGGCCCTGGCCGCTGCGCGCTGCCGGTGGCCGAGATTGCGGATCCGCAAGAGGCCTGGAGCGTGCCGCCGCGTTGCATGCCGGTGCTGTCACTGCCAGGCTTGCCCGGGCCTTTGCCTTTTGGCCAGGTGCAGGCCGAGGCCGGGCGCTCTGCTGCCGAGTGCGTGCGCTGGGCAGCGCGCCAGGCCTTGCAAGGCCGGATTGCCGGGTTGGTGACGGCGCCCTTGAACAAGGAGGCGCTGCACCTGGCCGGGCTCCCGTTCCCCGGCCATACCGAATTGCTGCAGGCCGAAGCGGCCCAGCATGCCGGGGTAGCACTGGCACAAATGCCGGTGCGCATGATGCTGGCCAATGAAGCGCTGCGTACCGTGCTGGTCAGCATCCATGTATCGCTGCGCGATGCCATTGACGCAGTGACCAAAGAGCAGGTGCTGGAGACCATCCGCATCACGCACGAGGCCTTGCTGCGTGCGCTGGGGCGGCCCCCGCGGATAGCGGTGGCGGGGCTCAATCCCCATGCCGGTGAAGCAGGGCTGATGGGCCGTGAGGAGCTGGAGCACATAGCGCCCGCCGTGGCCGCTGCGCAGGCGCTGGGCATGCAGGTGGTCGGCCCCGAGCCGCCCGATACCGTCTTCATGCGCGCCCGCCACAGTGCCGAGCATCCCGGCGCGTTTGATGTGGTGGTGGCCATGTACCACGACCAGGGCCTGATCCCCGTGAAGTACCTGGGGCTGGACGAGGGCGTCAACGTGACCCTGGGCCTGCCGCTGGTGCGCACCAGCCCGGACCATGGCACAGCCTTTGACATTGCCGGCCAGGGCCTGGCCGATGCGGCCAGCCTGATTGCGGCAGTGCAGATGGCACGCCGCTTGGCCGCAGGGCAGCCGCAGGCATAAAAAAGCAGCCTCCAAAGGCTGCTGTGGTGTCGGTGCAAAAGAAGCAGAATTTCTGCTTCCTTGTTGCAAAAAATCAACGCTTTTGCTGCAGACTGTCGCGGATTTCGCGCAGCAGCACCACGTCTTCCGGGGTGGCGGCGGGCGCAGGTGGTGGCGTGTCGCGCTTGAGGCGGTTGATCTGCTTGACCATCAGGAAAATGATGAAAGCCAGGATCGCGAAGTTCACCGCGACGGTGATGAAGTTGCCATAAGCAAACACCGGAATGCCCGCTTTTTTCAGTGCGTCCAGTGTGCGCGGTACGCCATCAGGGATAGTGCCCAGCACCACGAAGAGATTGGAGAAGTCCAGCTTGCCAAAGACCAAACCGACGATAGGCATGATCAGGTCATTGACGACCGAATCGACGATCTTGCCAAAAGCGGCGCCGATGATCACACCAACGGCCAGATCCATCACATTGCCCTTGACCGCGAACTCGCGGAATTCCTTCATGAAGCTCATGCGCTGCTCCTGTCAAATAAACATGACGCCTAGTATCGCTCAGCTTCAAGGGTTTCGGCGCATTGCATGATGGGCAAGACACTTCGTACAATCCGCCAAAAACCGAGATATAAGCGTTGACCAAGGAGCCCCATGAGTGATTCTTCCATCGACTCCAGTAAAAGGACGTGGCTGATAGCGTCGGGATGCGCAGGTGCTGTCGGAGGAGTCGCCACTGCGGTTCCGTTTGTCAGCTCCTTCAATCCTTCAGAAAAGGCCAAGGCCGCCGGCGCTGCCGTTGAAGTGGATATCTCGGACCTCAAGCCTGGCGAGAAAATCACCGCCGAATGGCGCGGCAAGCCGATCTGGATCCTGCGCCGCACGCCTGAGCAGATCGCCGAGCTGCCCCAGCTCGATGGCCAGCTCGCCGACCCCAAGTCGGAGCGCACCGCCTATCCGACACCGGCCTACGCCAAGAACGAAACCCGCTCCATCAAGCCCGAGGTGCTCGTCGTGATCGGCATCTGCACCCACCTGGGCTGCTCCCCCACCGACAAGCTGCAGCCCGGCCCCCAGCCTTCGCTGCCCGACGACTGGAAAGGCGGCTTTCTCTGCCCCTGCCACGGCTCGACCTTTGACCTGGCCGGCCGCGTATTCAAGAACAAGCCCGCGCCCGACAACCTCGAAGTGCCAGCGCACCAGTATCTGAGCGATACCAAGCTGCTGATTGGCGAAGACAAAAAAGCATAAGGAGGCGCGATGGCACACGAATTCAAGGAGATATCGCCGAACGCCACCTTGGGCGCCAAGGCCGGCAACTGGCTGGAGAACCGCTTTCCCACGGCATTTGAGGCCTACCGGGTCCATATGTCGGAGTACTACGCACCGAAGAACTTCAACTTCTGGTACATCTTTGGCTCGCTGGCGCTGCTGGTGCTGGTGATCCAGATCGTCACCGGCATCTTCTTGGTGATGCACTACAAGCCCGATGCCGAGAAGGCCTTTGCCTCGGTCGAGTACATCATGCGTGATGTGCCCTGGGGCTGGCTGATCCGGACCATGCATTCCACCGGTGCGTCGGCGTTCTTTGTCGTGGTCTATTTGCACATGTTCCGGGGCCTGTTGTACGGCAGCTACCGCAAGCCGCGTGAGCTGGTCTGGGTGTTTGGCTGCGCCATCTTCCTGTGCCTGATGGCCGAGGCCTTCATGGGCTACCTGCTGCCCTGGGGCCAGATGTCGTACTGGGGCGCCCAGGTGATCGTCAACCTGTTCTCGGCCATTCCCTTCATCGGCCCGGACCTGGCCCTGCTGATTCGTGGCGACTATGTGGTGGGCGATGCTACCTTGAACCGCTTCTTCAGCTTCCACGTGATTGCCGTGCCGCTGGTGCTGCTGGGCCTGGTCGCCGCGCACTTGCTGGCCTTGCATGACGTGGGCTCGAACAACCCCGATGGCATCGAGATCAAGGGGCCTAATGCGCCCAAGGATGCGCAGGGCCGGCCGCTCGATGGCGTGCCCTTCCACCCGTACTACACGGTGCATGACCTGTTTGGCGTGGCGGTGTTCCTGTTTATCTTCTCGGCCATTGTGTTCTTTGCGCCGGAGATGGGCGGCTACTTCCTCGAGTACAACAACTTCATCCCGGCCGACCCGCTCAAGACGCCCAACCACATCGCGCCGGTCTGGTACTTCACGCCGTTCTACTCGATGCTGCGTGCCATCACCGGCGAGATGATGGTGGCCCTGTCGGTGATCCTGGTCGCGGCGGTTGCCTATGTCTGCATCAAGACCCGCTTGGCGACCATCCTCAAGGGGCTGCTGGTGCTGGCAGGCCTGGTGGTGCTGGCCATGTTTGGCGCTTTTGCGTTCACCGGCATTGCCGCGCTGGGCGGTATCGACGCCAAGTTCTGGGGTGTGGTGGTGATGGGCCTGGCGGTGATCATCCTGTTCTTCCTGCCCTGGCTGGACCACAGCCCCGTGCGCTCCATCCGCTACCGCCCGCACTGGCACAAGTATGTGTATGCGGTGTTTGTCGTGAACTTCGTGGTGCTCGCCTATCTGGGGGTGCAGCCGCCATCGCCGATTGGCGAAAAGGTCTCGCAAGTGGGTACCTTGTTCTACTTTGGCTTTTTTCTGCTGATGCCGTGGTGGAGCCGCAAGGGCACCCCCAAGCCGGTGCCTGAGCGTGTCACCTTCCATGCGCACTGAACCAGAAAGCATCCCACGATGAAAAAGATCATTCTCTCCGCATGCCTGGGTCTGGGCGTGCTTTTGGGGGCCGGCGCGGTGCAGGCGGCCGAAGGCGGTGTCGCTTGGGACAAGTTCAAGCCCGACACCACCAACACCACCTCCTTGCAAAACGGCGCCAAGCTGTTTGTGAACTACTGCCTCAGCTGCCATTCGGCCGCTTTCATGCGCTACAACCGGCTGCAGGACATTGGCCTGACCGAGCAGCAGATCAAGGACAACCTGCTGTTCACCACCGACAAGGTGGGCGAGACGATGAAGGCGGCCATCGATCCCAAGCAGGCCAAGGAGTGGTTTGGCGCCAATCCGCCGGACCTGACCTTGGTGGCACGCTCGCGCGCCGGCCACCAGGGCAGCGGTGCGGACTACCTCTATACCTTCCTGCGTGGCTTTTACAAGGACGACACCAAGGCCACCGGCTGGAACAACATGGCCTTCCCCTCGGTGGGCATGCCCCATGTGCTCTGGGAACTGCAAGGTGTGCGCGTGCCGGTCTACAAAGAGGTCGAAGAGCATGGGCACAAGACGCAGGTGTTCAGCGGCTGGCAACAGGTCACGCCGGGCAAGCTGAGTTCCACCGAATTCGATAAGAGTGTGGGTGATTTGGTGAACTATCTACAATGGATGGGTGATCCCAGCCAGAACACCCGCATGCGCGTCGGCGTCGGGGTGTTGATATTTTTGCTGGGCCTGATCCTCATCACCTGGCGTCTGAATGCGGCGTTCTGGAAAGATGTGAAGTAAACGTATTTTGCGTGCAGCCGGTTCAGGCCCTGTGAGCAGGGCTTGAATTTGGGTAGCCGATTTGTGTAGAGTGGGCGGCATTGACTGCAGTCCACTCTTTTTTGATTTTGAGGAGCCTCTCACCATGATGGTGCTTTATTCGGGAACGACCTGCCCTTTCTCCCACCGCTGCCGCTTTGTGCTGTTTGAAAAAGGGATGGATTTCGAGATCCGTGATGTGGACCTGTTCAACAAGCCCGAAGACATCAGTGTGATGAATCCCTACGGCCAAGTGCCTATCCTGGTCGAACGTGATTTGATCCTGTACGAATCGAACATCATCAACGAGTACATCGACGAGCGCTTCCCCCATCCACAGCTGATGCCCGGCGATCCGGTCGAGCGCGCCCGCGTGCGCCTGTTCCTGCTGAATTTCGAAAAAGAGCTGTTCACCCACGTGCACACCCTGGAAGAGCGTGCCGTCAAGGGCAATGAGAAGGCGCTGGAAAAGGCCCGTGCTCAGATCCGCGACCGCCTGACCCAGATGGCACCGGTGTTCCTGAAGAACAAGTTCATCCTGGGCGAGAACTTCTCGATGCTGGACGTGGCCATTGCGCCGCTGCTGTGGCGCCTCGATTACTACGGCATCGAGCTGTCCAAGAACGCCGCTCCGCTGCTCAAGTATGCAGAGCGCATCTTCTCGCGTCCTGCATACATCGAGGCGCTGACGCCTTCCGAAAAGGTCATGCGCAAGTAAAAGGCCCCGTGCCTGCCGCAGCGCGGGCAGCGTCTGCGGAGCCCTGCTCCGTGGCGCGGGAGCGCGCAGAAAGTGTCCAATGAGTGAAATCCAGACAACATCCACCCAGCCGTACCTGATCCGCGCCTGGGTGGAGTGGTGCAATGACAATGGCCTGACCCCGTACCTCAGTGTCCGTGTGGACAAGACGGTGCTGGTGCCGCGCGAATTCGTCAAAGACGGCGAAATCGTGCTCAATATCAGCTACGACGCGACCAGCGCGCTCAAGCTGGGCAATGACTACATTGAGTTCACCGCCCGTTTTGGCGGCGTGCCGCGCGACATCATGGTGCCTGTCAGCCGTGTGGTCGCAATCTTTGCCCGTGAAACGGGGCAGGGCATGGGCTTTCCGCCACCCGAAGATCTGCTCGATGACGATGCCGACATTGCGATGGCAGCGCTGGAGGCGGGCAGCGACAAGGGCGAGGAGACCGCCGCGGACGCTGCGCCGCCGGTCATGCAGGTCGTGACCTCCAGTGACGAACCGCCCGCGCCCGATGGCAATGCCCCCAGCCGCAGCGGCAAAGGCGGCAAGCCGTCCCTCAAACTGGTCAAATAGGACCCATTTGGCTTTGCTGCGGGCAATCCCGTATAGAATGCCGAGTGTTGCCGGTTTAGCTCAGTTGGTAGAGCAACCGCCTTGTAAGCGGTAGGTCATCAGTTCGATTCCGATAACCGGCACCAGATTCCAGAGCCGTTCTCAGCCCCGTGCTGCGAACGGCTTTTTTGCGTCCCGACTGGCCGGGCCTGGATGGGGTCAGTCAGCGCAGTACTTTGAGGCGAATGTCAGCCGTTGGGTAGCCTTTGACGCGCAGATGGGCAGCCATGGCCGGCAGCAATTGCTTCATCTTGGCCGCGCAGGCATTGTTGGCCACCAGCAGGCACCACTGGTCGCCGTCGATGGGGCCAGGCTTGATCGAGGCGCGCAGCATCGGCGGAATCAGTGGCTCCACCAGCTTGAAGCGGGTGGCGGACTCGCGCGTCAATGCCACGAGGCTGGCCAACGTGGGCGCTTCGCTCGCGGCTTGTTCTACGGTGACGGCGAAATGCCGGCGTTGGGGCTGGATCATGGCTGGGAAGGGGTGTCAGGGGCGGGCCAGGGGCGATAGCCATACATTGCAATGCACCTGCCACAACGCATTCTATTCAGGGTTGTAGAATGTTTTATTCGGCAGGCCTCGTTCCCGGTATTGAAGCCGGGGTCATTGCCTCCATCTGACACAACACTAATCACTAGGAATTCCGGTCGCATGGCAGGGGTGGACGAGAGTGCACTCCCTGGTTGTGTGGTTCTGTTCGCATGGCAACCAATTTCTTCACCAAAATTTTTGGCAGTCGCAATGATCGCCTGCTCAAGCAATACCGCAAGGTCGTCGCTCGCATCAATGCGATGGAGCCAGAGTACGAAAAGCTCAGCGACGAACAATTGCGCGAGAAGACGCAGGAATTCAAGAACCGCATTGCTGGCGGCGAGTCGCTGGACAACATCCTGCCCGAGGCATTTGCCGTGGTGCGCGAAGGCTCCAAGCGTGTGATGAAGATGCGCCACTTCGACGTGCAGATGCTGGGCGGCATGGCCCTGCATTACGGCAAGATTGCCGAAATGCGCACCGGTGAAGGCAAGACCTTGACGGGTACCTTGCCGGTGTACCTGAACGCGCTGAGCGGCAATGGTGTGCACGTCGTGACGGTCAACGACTACCTGGCCACGCGTGATGCGACCTGGATGGGGCGCCTGTACAACTTCCTGGGTCTGTCGGTGGGCATCAACCTGTCGCAACTGCCCAAGCATGAGAAGCAGGCAGCCTACAACTCCGACATCACCTACGGTACGAACAACGAATACGGCTTTGACTACCTGCGCGACAACATGGTGCAGGATGCGAGCGAGCGCGTGCAGCGCCGGCTCAATTACGCGATTGTCGACGAGGTGGACTCCATCCTGATCGACGAGGCGCGTACGCCGCTGATCATCTCCGGCCAGGCCGAAGACCATACCGCCGCCTACCTGGCGATGCGCGAAGTGGTGCCGCTGCTGACCCGCCAGGAAGGCGAAGCCGACCCCCGCACCGGTGAAGGTGTGACCAAGCCCGGCGACTTCACGGTCGACGAAAAGGGCCACCAGATCCACCTGACCGAGCAAGGCTACGAAGCGGCAGAGCGCATTCTGGCCGAAAAGGGTATGCTGGCCGAAGGCGCATCGCTGTACGACCCGGCCAACATCACCCTGGTGCACCAGCTGTACGCCGCACTGCGCGCCCAGCACCTCTACCACCGCGACCAGCACTATGTGGTGCAGGGCGGCGAGGTCGTGATTGTCGACGAGTTCACCGGCCGCCTGATGTCGGGCCGCCGCTGGAGCGAAGGCCTGCACCAGGCCGTGGAAGCCAAGGAAGGCGTGGAGATCCAGGCCGAGAACCAGACCTTGGCATCGATCACCTTCCAGAACTACTTCCGCCTGTACAACAAGCTCGGTGGCATGACGGGTACCGCAGACACCGAGGCCTATGAGTTCCAGGAAATCTACGGTCTGGAGACCGTGGTGATTCCGCCCAACCGCCCCAGCAAGCGCGATGACCAGCTGGACCGCGTCTACAAGACCACGCCCGAGAAGTATGCGGCGGCGATCCAGGACATCCGGGAGTGCTACGAGCGCGGCCAGCCGGTGCTGGTGGGCACGACCTCGATCGAGAACTCCGAAATCATCGACGAGATGCTGAAGAAGGAGAACCTGCCTCACCAGGTGCTCAACGCCAAGCAGCACGAGCGCGAGGCCGACATCATCGCCCAGGCAGGGCGCCCCGGCGTCATCACCATCGCGACCAATATGGCCGGTCGTGGTACCGACATCGTGCTGGGTGGCAATATCGAAAAGCAGGTCGCTGCGATCGAGGCCGACGAGTCGCTGTCCGAGACCGAGCGCCGCAACAAGATCGATGCCCTGCGCGCCGAGTGGAAGGTCGAGCATGACAAGGTGACCGAGCTGGGCGGTCTGCGCATCATCGCGACTGAGCGCCATGAATCGCGCCGTATCGACAACCAGTTGCGTGGCCGTGCCGGCCGCCAGGGTGACCGGGGCTCCTCGCGTTTTTACCTGTCGCTGGACGACCAGCTGATGCGCATCTTCGCGGGCGACCGTGTCAAGGCCATCATGGAACGCCTGAAGATGCCCGATGGCGAAGCCATCGAAGCGGGCATCGTGACCCGCTCCATCGAGAGCGCCCAGCGTAAGGTGGAAGCGCGCAACTTCGACATGCGCAAGCAGCTGCTCGAATACGACGATGTCGCCAATGACCAGCGCAAGGTGATCTACCAGCAGCGCAACGAGATTCTCGATGCGGCCGATCTGGCACCGATGATCGATGGCATGCGCGACAGTGCACTGGCTGACATCGTGCGCCAGTATGTGCCTGAGCAGTCGATGGAAGAGCAGTGGGACCTGCCCGGCCTGGAGAAGGTATTGCGTGAGGAATGGCATATCGACCTGCCGCTGCAGCAACTGCTCGAAGGCGCGGAATCGATCACCGACGAGGAAATCGAAGAGAAGGTGGTGGCCGAAGGTGCACGCCTGTTCAATGACAAGCTGGAGCAGGCAGGCAAGGAAAACTTCATGCAGTTCATGCGTGCGGTGCTGCTGCAGACGCTCGACTCCAGCTGGCGCGACCACCTGGCCGCGCTGGACTATCTGCGCCAGGGCATCCACCTGCGTGGCTACGCGCAAAAGCAGCCCAAGCAGGAATACAAGCGCGAGGCATTCGAGCTGTTCAGCCAGCTGATCGACCAGGTCAAGACCCAGGTCACCCGGGTGATGATGTCGGTGCAGATCCGCTCGCCCGAACAGCTCGACGAAGCCACCGAGCAGCTGGAACAAAGCAATGACCGCACGGCCCACGTGACCTACAGCGGCCCCGATGAATCGGGGGATGCCGAGGCCAGCGAGCCACTGGCCCTGCCCGAAGGCGTGCGCGTGGCCCGCAATGATCCATGCCCCTGCGGCAGCGGCAAGAAATACAAGCTCTGCCACGGTAAACTCGCGTAATTACCGGATCGCTTCACCACAACGGGCTTTGACTGGTTCATCGCCCGTTTTTTTCATGGTTCCAAGGAAAAGACTGATATGCCCGTCAATTTGAAAGCCCCCGTAGCGCAGGACCTGGCCCCTGTCGCCGGTATTCGCATTGGTGTGACGGAGGCCGGCGTGCGCAAGGCCAACCGCAAGGATGTGACGGTGTTCTTGCTGGACGAGGGCAGCCATGTCGCTGGCGTGTTCACAAAGAACCGCTTTTGCGCTGCGCCCGTGCAGATCTGCCGTGAGCACCTGGCCAGCCACAGCCAGTCCATCCGCGCCATTGTCATCAACACCGGCAATGCCAATGCCGGCACCGGCGCCGATGGCCTGGCCCGTGCGCACGCGACCTGTGATGCGCTGGCAGGTCTGCTGAAGATCGATGCCCAGCAAGTGCTGCCGTTCTCGACGGGCGTGATCATGGAGCCGCTGCCGGTGGACCGCATCACTGCGGGCCTGCCTGCAGCGATTGCCGATGCGCAGCCGGACCACTGGGCCAAGGCGGCCGAGGGCATCATGACCACCGACACCCTGCCCAAGGCGTTTTCCGCCTCGGCCACCGTTGCTGGCAAGACGGTGCAGGTCACCGGCATCAGCAAGGGCGCGGGCATGATCCGCCCCAACATGGCGACCATGCTGAGCTTTCTGGGCACCGACGCGGCCATCAGCCCTGAGCTGATGCCAGCGCTGGCCAAGACTTTGGCTGACCAGTCTTTCAACCGTATCACGATCGATGGCGACACCTCGACCAATGACTCCTTTGTCGTGGTCGCGACCAACCAGGCGGGCAATGCCCCGATCACCGACTGGAACACCGCCGATGGCCAGGCCTTGATGGCCGCGCTGCGCGAAGTGGCCCAGAAGCTGGCGCAGGCCATTGTGCGCGACGGCGAAGGTGCCACCAAATTCATCCAGATCGATGTGGAGCAGGGCCGTACTGAAGAGGAATGCCGCCTGGTGGCCTATGCGATTGCGCATTCGCCGCTGGTCAAGACGGCGTTTTTTGCCAGCGACCCCAACCTGGGCCGCATTCTGGCTGCTGTGGGTTATGCCGGTATCGACGACCTGGACCAGACCCAGATCGAGCTGTACCTGGACGATGTGCATGTCGCGACCAAGGGCGGCCGCAACCCGGCCTACCAGGAGGCCGATGGCCAGCGCGTCATGAAGCAGCAGGAGATTGTGGTGCGTGTGCAGCTGGGCCGTGGCAACGCATCCACCCAGCTGTGGACCTGCGACCTGAGCCACGACTATGTGAGCATCAACGCGGACTACCGCTCCTGATCCCACTGGGCCAGCGCGCCGCCCCCCCCCGAAGCCGGGTGGGTGCCGGCCTTACTGGCATTCCAACCTTGAGCCTCTGGATACCATGACCGAGTCTTCCAACTCCCCTTTTTCTCCGCTTGAACGCCTGGTGCAGCGCGCCGAGCAGCTGATGCAGCGCATCGAATCCGTGCTGCCTCAGGCGCTGCAGGCGCCGGCCGACTGGAGTGACGCGATTGCCTGGCGCTACCGCAAGCGGGCCAACGGCTGCGGCGTGCTGGAGCCTGTGCGCCATGTGGGAGCCATGGCCTTGTCCGATCTGCAGAACATCGACGGGCAAAAGGAAAAGATTGCGCGCAACACCGAGCAGTTTGTGCAAGGCAGCACCGCCAACAATGTGCTGCTGACGGGCGCGCGGGGGACTGGCAAGTCGTCCTTGATCCGCGCCTGTCTGCATGCCTACGCGCCCCAGGGCCTGCGCCTGATCGAGGTGGACAAGGCCGATCTGACCGATCTGCCCGATATCGTCGATGTGGTGGCCGGCCGGCCCGAGAAATTCATCATCTACTGCGATGACCTGAGCTTTGAAGAAGGCGAACCCGGCTACAAGGCGATGAAGTCGATTCTGGATGGCTCCGTGTCTGCAGCAACCCCGAATGTACTGGTCTATGCGACCAGCAACCGCCGTCACCTGCTGCCCGAGTACATGACCGACAACCTGGCCCAGCAAAAGGGCGAGAACGGTGAGATCCACCCCGGAGAAGTGGTCGAGGAAAAGATTTCGCTGTCCGAGCGCTTTGGCCTCTGGGTGAGCTTTTACCCATTCAGCCAGGACGAGTACCTGCGCGTGGTGGGCCAATGGCTCTCGGCGCTGGGCGTGGCCGAGGCCGATATCGAGGCCGCCAGGCCCGAGGCGCTGGTCTGGGCGCTGGAGCGCGGCTCGCGCAGCGGCCGGGTGGCCCACCAGTTTGCCCGCGACTGGGCGGGCCGCAGCCACCGCGAAGTGCAGGGACGCCAGAAGATTGCCGATGTAGCCGACCTGGGTGAAGAGGCCCAGGATTGACGATACCGGGCTGCCCGCGCAGCCCATGAAGACCTATGAGCCAGACTGACACCACCGAGACCCGCAGCCATACCGACGTGGCGGTGGGCGTGCTGATCCGCGAAAGCGACAATGCGCTGCTGATAACGAGCCGCCCCCTGGGCAAGCCCCGTGCGGGCTGGTGGGAGTTCCCCGGCGGCAAGCTGGAGGCGGGCGAGACCGTCGAAGAGGCGCTGCGCCGTGAGCTGGTCGAAGAGCTCGGCATCCGCATCGACAACTGCATCGCCTGGAAGGTGACCGAGCATGACTACAGCCATGCGCTGGTGCGCTTGCACTGGTGCAAGGTGACGCAGTGGTCGGGTGAATTCGAGATGCGTGAAGGCCAGCAGATGTCCTGGCAGCAACTGCCGCTGACGGTGAGCCCGGTGCTGGAGGGATCATTCCCCGTGCTGCAATGGCTGAGCGAGGAGCGGGGTCTGCCTTTTGACCCCGCCATCTATATCCAGGCGGCAGAGGCTGCAGCGAAATAAGGCCGGGGTGCTCAGTCTTCCAGGCGCGGATCGCCGTAGGGCTGGTCCAGCGGTGGCGATTGCGCCGGCACCCGAAAATCCTCGTTGCCCCAGGCGCCCAGGTCAATCAGCTTGCAGCGCTCGCTGCAAAAAGGGCGAAACCGGTTGCTGCGTTCAAAGCTGGAGGGGCCGCCACACTGGGGGCACTGGATGCTGGGGAGCGCGTTGTCTGCGGAAGAACTCATCCGGCCATTGTAGGGCGCCTGTACTGACCGCCTCATCTGCAGGCGTTTAGCCGATCAAGCGCAAAGCACCATCTCGTACTGGCCGTCCTGCGTGGTGAGGCCCAGCTGACCGCTCTCGGTCTTTTGCAGCATGCGGATCGAGATCATCAGGCGGTTGCCACTGATCTCGGGCACCAGGCTGGAGCTGGGATCCATCTTGAGGCGCAGCAGCTGGTAGATGCGGCCCTGGGGAAGGTTCTGCTGGAACTGGCCACGCACCGTCGCAATGCGCTGGGGGGCACCGGCATCCCGGAACAGCCGCAGCAGCAGAATAAGGGCGCTGGCCAGCGGCGCAAAACACGACGTCCAGCTTTGCAGATCGGCACGGCGGCTCTGGCTGTCCGCATGCAGCCAGGCGTGGTAGCTGGGCAGGTCAAATGTGCAGGTGCCACCGGGAATGCCGGTACGGTTGCGGATGGCCATCAGCCATTCGTTCTCGATCAGCAGCTGGCTGGGCTTGCCGTTTTGGGCACGCAGTTCGCTATGGGCAGCGTCGATCTGGCCAATCACCTTGTCGAGCATGTCGACGGCGATCATCGGGTTGTCGCGGTAGGCATTGAACTGCTGGCGCTGGCGCTCCAGGTCCTTGAGCAGGTCGGTCTTCAGGTCGCTGCGGGAGGCGACATCCATCACCTCGAACAAGGTGGTGATGGCGAAATGGTGGTCGATGTCCGTGTCGCGCTGCAGGAGTACGTCAAGCCTGCGCAGCAGATACTCCAGGCGGAGATAGGCGCGCACGCGTTCGTTGAAGGGGTACTCGTAAACTATCACGGATCAGTCGGGCTGCAGAAGGCGGTAGTGGGCTATCAATTCATTGTATAGGTCGAATACGGCCTCGCCTAGCGCTTGTAACGACAGCGTTTCATTCCACAGCACCCAGTCGGCCTTGCGCAGGCGCTGCAAACGGGTGGCCTGCTGGGCCATGATGGCCTCGATCGCTGCCTGGGGCAGCTGGTTGCGCTGCTGCACCCGTGCGATTTGGGTGCGCTCAAGACAATCGACGACGATGACCTGGTCCAGCCTCGGGCTCCATTGGCCGGACTCAGCCAGCAAGGGGATATCAAAGATCACCAGCGGCGCGTTGGTGTCACAGGCATGCTGGTACTGCTGGTCGATCTGCTGGCGGATGAGCGGGTGCAGGATGCCTTCGAGCTGGGCCTTGTAGCCGGGATCGCGGAAGGCAGCGTCCCGCATCCGTGCACGGTCCAGAGCGCCGTCTGCGCCGATGAAATGGGCACCCATCCGGGCCGCGATGGGCGCGATGGCCGCACCGCCCGGCAGCGTAAGCGTGCGGGCAATGCGGTCGGCATCGATCACATAGCAGCCCTGCTGGGCAAAGCCTTGGGCCACCGTGCTTTTGCCACTGCCAATGCCCCCGGTGAGACCAATGCGCGGGCGCATATCAGGGCTGCAGCAGGCGGTCGACGATGCCGGTGCCGAACCACATCACCAAAAAGCCGGCGCCCGCCAAAAAGGGACCAAACGGGATGTAGCCACCTTCGCGCAGGTTGGAGAATATCTTCAACGCGATGCCGATGACTGCGCCGACGACCGACGAGAAGAGTGCAATCGGTATCAGCGCCTGCCAGCCAAACCAGGCGCCCAACGCCGCGAGCAGCTTGAAATCGCCGTAGCCCATGCCTTCCTTGCCGGTCAGCAGCTTGAAGGCCCAGTAAATCAGCCAGAGCACCATGTAGCCGATGGCGGCACCAAACAGCGCATCTTTGAGCGGTACCGCAATCCATCCCATCGCACTGCACAGCAAGCCTGCCCAGAGCAGTGGCAAGGTCAGGTCATCGGGGAGCAGGGTCGTGTCCCAGTCAATCAGCGCTGCGGTCAGCAGCACCGATGCGAAAAAACACCAGGCCAGCCCCGTGGGGCCCAGGCCCCAGCGGTGGATGCAATAGGCCCAGAGCAGGCTGTTGGCGATTTCCACGACCGGGTAGCGTACAGAAATACGTGCGCGGCACTGGCTGCAGCGCCCGCCCAGAAACAGCCAGCTGAACACGGGCACATTCTCGTACCAGCGGATCTGGTGGCTGCAATGCGGGCAGCGCGAGGCGGGGGTCCAGAGGTTGAAGCGGTCTGCCTTAGGTTCGGCCGCAGGCACTGCCTCTGGCGTCTGCACGCTGTCCGCTGCGGCCAGCATGTCCTGCGCATCACGCCGCCATTGGCGCTCCAGCATCAGCGGCAGGCGGTGCACCACCACATTCAAAAAGCTGCCCACCAGCAGGCCCAACAGGGCAAACAGCCCTGTGTTCAATTGCGCTTCGGACATGCTTAAACCACCTGACCGAGCTTGAAGATCGGCAGGTACATCGAGACCACGATGCCGCCGATGATGGTGCCCAGAAACACGATGATGATGGGCTCCATCAGGCTGGACAGGCCAGCGACGGCCTCGTCGACCTCGGCTTCGTAAAAGTCGGCCGCCTTGCCCAGCATATGGTCGATCGATCCCGATTCCTCACCGATCGCACACATCTGCAACACCATCGACGGGAACACATGCGCATCCGACATGGCGACCGTCAGGCTGGTGCCGGTGGATACTTGTGCCTGGATTTTCTCCGTGGCCACCGCAAATACGGCATTGCCAGAAGCGCCGCCTACCGAATCAAGTGCTTCCACTAAGGGCACACCAGCGGCAAACATCGTCGACAAGGTGCGGGTCCAGCGCGCCACACAGGATTTCTCAATCAGCGGGCCGAAGATGGGTACCTTCAGCAGCCAGCGGTCCATCGTGCGCTGCATTTTTTCGCTGCGCTTCCAGGCCTGCAGAAAGAAATAGATGCTGCCACCAATGCCAAAGAAGATCAGGTACCAGTAGCTGACAAAGAAATCACTGATACCCATCACGATGAGGGTCGGACCGGGCAGATCGGCTCCAAACGAGGTGAACACCTCCTTGAATGCCGGAATCACGAAGATCATGATGATGGCCACCACGACGAAGGCCACGATGATCACTGAGGTCGGGTACATCAGCGCAGAGCGGATCTTGCTCTTGATGGCCTCGGTCTTTTCCATGTAGGTGGCCAGGCGGTCGAGCAGGCCTTCCAGAATACCGGCGGCTTCACCGGCCTCGACCAGGTTGCAGTACAGCGCATTGAAGTACATCGGGTGGCGGCGAAAGGCGGTGCTCAGCGAAGAGCCCGATTCCACGTCACTGCGCACATCGTTGAGCAGCTTGGTGACGCTGGGGTTGGTGCTGCCCCGGCCCACGATGTCAAAGGCCTGCAGCAAAGGCACACCGGCCTTCATCATCGTGGCCAGCTGGCGCGTGAACAACGCAATGTCCTTGGGCTTGATGCGTTTGCCAGAACGCATGCGGCGCTTCTTGATCTTGGACGGAAGAATGCCCTGGCGGCGCAGCGACGCGATGACCTGGTTTTCTCCGCCCGCGCGGGATTCGCCGCGCACGATCTTGCCGTTGCGGTCCTTGCCTTCCCACTCATAAACGGCTTCGTTCGATGTTTTCTTATGGACTGTAGTTGCCATTTATCCCTGCCCTCATTGCTTTATTCGTTGGTGACGGCTAAGACCTCTTCGAGGGAGGTCAGTCCCTTTTTGACTTTGTGCAGACCCGATGCGCGCAAGGAGCGGACATTTTCGAGGTTGGCTTGCTCCGCAATTTCCAGTGCGCTGCCATCACGCAGGATGATGCGCTGTGTTTCTTCAGAGATGGGCATCACCTGGTAGATGCCCAAACGGCCCTTGTAGCCGTTGTTGCAGGCATCGCAACCCACAGGCTCGTAGGGCATCCAGGTGCCATCGAGATCCTCTTCCTTGAAGCCGGCTTCCAGCAGCGCTTCATGCGGAATCTCCGTGGGCCGCTTGCAGACAGGACACAGCTTGCGTGCCAGGCGCTGCGCGGTGATCAGGATCACGCTGGAGGCAATGTTGAACGGCGCAATCCCCATATTGCGCATACGCGTCAATGTGGTGGGCGCGTCGTTGGTGTGCAAGGTCGACAGCACCAAGTGGCCCGTCTGCGCGGCCTTGATCGCAATGTCTGCGGTCTCCAGGTCACGGATTTCACCCACCATGATGATGTCGGGATCCTGGCGCAGGAACGACTTGAGCGCCGTCGCAAAGGTCAGGCCGGCCTTTTCATTGACATTGACCTGGTTGACGCCGGGCAGGTTGATTTCCGACGGGTCTTCCGCGGTGGCAATATTGACCGCTGGTGTATTGAGAATGTTCAGGCAGGTATAGAGTGACACGGTCTTGCCCGAGCCGGTGGGGCCGGTGACCAGAATCATGCCGTAGGGCCGCTTGATGGCGCTGAGCAGACGCTCCTTCTCTTCCGGCTCATAGCCCAGCGCATCGATGCCTAGCTTGGCGCTGCTCGGATCCAGAATACGGATCACGATCTTTTCGCCGAACAGGGTTGGCAAGGTGCTGACCCGGAAGTCGATCACCCGGTCGGCGCCGATCTTGAGCTTCATGCGGCCATCCTGGGGCACGCGCTTTTCGGAGATGTCCAGGCGCGAAATGACCTTGATGCGCGATGCCAGCTTGTCCTTGATGCCGGGAGGCGGGGAGGCGATTTCGCGCAGCTCGCCATCGATGCGGAAGCGGATGCGGTATTGGTGCTCGTAGGGCTCGAAATGCAAGTCCGATGCGCGCATATTGAATGCGTCGATCAGCATCTTCTGCAGGAACTTGACGATGGGCGCGTCTTCAACTTCGGTCTCGTCGCTGCTGCTGCTTTCCGTGTTCACCGATTCGTCGTCAATCTCGAACTCGTTGAGATTGACGTCGCCGGTGATCATGTCCTGGATGCTGTCACCGCCCTTTTTGGCGACGGACTCCAGGGCCTTGAGCAGCTTGGCATGCTCGGCAATCACCCAGTCCACGCTCAGCTGTGTGGAGAACTTGATCTGCTCGGCCACCGAATGGTCGGTGGGATCGGCGGTAACGACCACCAGGCGGTTGCCCCGCTTGGCCAGCGGGATGATCTTGTTGGTCAGGGCCAGCTTGGTATCGAGCAGGCCGCTGGCCAGCCGGGTCAGGTCGATCGCATCCAGGTCGACCATCGGCGCGCCATAAACCGTCGAGATGATACTGGCTACATCACTGCCGGAGACGGCTCCGCTGGCCACCAGCTCGCCAATGAAGCTGTTCTTGCTCTTGAGACTTGTCGCATACAGCGCCTCTGCCTTGGCAACAGGAAGCTTTCCGCTGGCCACCAGCGCTCTGGCGATGCCGGGAAGGGCGACGGCTTTTTGGGGGGTGTTGATGTCAGCCATGTAAACGGGGACGCCTATCGTCGATAGCCTCGCTGCGTAATCCGGCAAACTGTAGCAGTTGTTCGGAGATTTAACAAAGAAATGCACCCGCCATCTGTGCCAGTGCAGTCGATCTGCGACAGTCTGTGGGGTACGCCAGCCGATGCCCGACGACCGCCGCGTTACTCCCGGCGCGCCAGAAGTTGTGATGCCAGCGTAGTCAGGGCGTCGGTATAGGCATTGCGGGGCAGCAGCGCCAGGCAGTCGATGGCTTCCTGGGCCTGCAGTGCCGCGGCTGCCCGGGTGGCCTCCAGCGAGCCGGTGTCCTTGACCACCTGCACGATATGGGCCATGTGGGGCGTGGAGCCTTGCTCGATGGCGTCCACGATCATCTGCCTATCATCGGCGTTTGCGCGCTGCATGGCAATGATCAGCGGCAAGGTGACCTTGCCTTCGCGCAAATCATCGCCAATATTCTTGCCCATCACGGTCGTGTCACCGTCGTAGTCGAGTGCATCGTCGATCACCTGGAAAGCGGTGCCCAGCGAGCGGCCATAGTTGGCGCAGGCTTCTTCCAGCGCAGCAGGTGCCTCGGTCAGGACAGCGGCCAGGCGGGCGCTGGCCTCGAACAGCTTGGCCGTCTTGGAGCGGATGACGGACAGGTAGCCGGCCTCGTCCAGATCGACATTGTGGGTGTTAATCAGCTGCTGCACCTCACCCTCGGCGATGATGTTGGTGGCCTCCGACAGGATCTGCATCACACGCATGCTGTCGGCGTCAACCATCATCTGAAACGCGCGCGAGTGCAGGAAGTCCCCGACCAGGACGCTGGCGGCGTTGCCAAAGCTCTCATTGGCGGTAGGTTTGCCGCGCCGCATCGTGGATTCGTCCACCACATCGTCGTGCAGCAGGGTGGCGGTATGGATGAACTCGACCACGGCCGCCAGATTGAAATGCTGCTCGCCCCGGTATTCCAGTGCACCGGCTACCAGCAGCAGCAGCGCGGGGCGCAGACGCTTGCCACCGGCCGAGATGATGTAGTGGGACACCTCCCCGATCAACGGAACGGAGGAGCTCAGGCGCCTGGCAATCACGGCGTCAACCTGTCGCATATCGCCAGCGACGAGGCTCAAGGGGTTGGACGGGTTGGGAGTGTTGGACTCGGACAAGGCGGCTATCTCGGCATTTTATGGATACTGCATTATAGAAACGAGAGCAGTGCGACTTGCAGACATGGCCGCTTGTCCGTCTTCGGCATGCGCATTCTGGCCGGTGTTGTGGCGCAAAAACGTGCAGGGTTTGCGTCGTTCATAGCCTCGTGCTACAATCTTCGGCTCTTGCGAAATTTCTTTGCAAGCTATCCCCTTTTAGAGGTTCTTATGTACGCGGTCATAAAAACCGGTGGCAAACAGTATCGTGTTGCTTCCGGCGAAAAAATCAAGGTAGAACAGATCGCTGCGGACGTAGGCCAAGAAATCGTGATCGACCAGGTTCTGGCAGTCGGCAACGGCGCAGAGTTGAAGGTTGGTACGCCCTTGGTGTCCGGAGCAACTGTGACGGTTACGGTAGTAGCCCACGGCAAGCACGACAAGGTGCGCATTTTCAAGATGCGTCGTCGTAAGCACTATCAAAAGCGCCAAGGCCATCGCCAGCAGTTCACTGAGCTGCAAATCGGTGCGATTGCAGCTTAACAGGAGCTATATCTCATGGCACAGAAAAAAGGCGGCGGCTCTACGCGCAACGGACGTGATTCCAAGCCAAAGATGCTGGGTGTGAAGGCTTTCGGTGGTCAACTGATCAGCGCCGGTTCGATCATCGTGCGTCAACGCGGCACCAAGTTCCACCCCGGCACCAATGTCGGCGTGGGCAAGGACCACACCTTGTTTGCTCTGGTGGACGGCCACGTGTCGTTCGAAACCAAGGGCGCTTTGTCCAAGCACACGGTGAGCATCACCAAGGCTGCTTAAGACAAGACAAGTGTCTTGAAGGCCTTCCATGGCCTTGTCCAAAGCCCCGCGCAGTCGGGGCTTTGGTGTTTTTGGGCTGACCCGCTTGGCGCCCCGGTGCGACAATAGCGGTTTTGGCAGGGCTGCATGTATCGGCATGCAGCAGAACAATTCCCGTAATTCCTGTACCAGGACGGGTGGATAACGACCATGAAATTCGTAGATGAAGCGTTTATTGACATTGCAGCTGGCGATGGTGGCAATGGCTGTGTGTCGTTCCGCCATGAAAAGTACAAGGAATTCGGCGGCCCCGATGGGGGCGATGGCGGCCGTGGCGGCCATGTGTACGCACTGGCCGACGTCAACCTCAATACCTTGATCGACTACCGCTATTCGCGCCGCCATGAGGCTGAGCGCGGTGAACATGGCAAGGGCTCGGACATGTTTGGCTGCGCCGGCAAGGACATCACCCTGCACATGCCGGTGGGGACCATCATCACCGATGCACAGACCGGTGAGGTGCTGTTTGAGTTGCTGAACCCGGGCGAGGTCATCACCATCGCCAAGGGCGGTGACGGCGGCTTTGGCAACCTGCGCTTCAAAAGCGCGATCAACCGCGCGCCGCGCCAGAAGACCCCCGGCTGGAAGGGTGAGCGCCGCAGCCTGAAGCTGGAGCTGAAGGTGCTGGCTGACGTAGGCCTGCTGGGCATGCCCAATGCCGGCAAGTCGACCTTCATTTCGGCAGTGTCCAACGCCCGCCCCAAGATTGCGGACTACCCGTTCACCACCTTGCACCCCAACCTGGGCGTGGTGCGCGTGGGGCCGGAAAAGAGCTTTGTCGTTGCCGATATCCCGGGCCTGATCGAAGGCGCTTCGGACGGTGCGGGCCTGGGCCATCAGTTCTTGCGCCATCTGCAGCGTACGCGCTTGCTGCTGCACATTGTCGATCTGGCACCGTTTGACGAAGGTGTGGACCCGGTCGCGCAGGCCAAGGCGATTGTCGGCGAGCTCAAGAAATACGACGAAGAGCTCTACAACAAGCCGCGCTGGCTGGTGCTCAACAAGCTGGACATGGTGCCCGGTGATGAGCGCGCCGCCAAGGTCAAGGACTTTGTCAAGCGCTACAAGTGGAAGGGTCCGGTCTACGAGATCTCGGCGCTGACCCGTGAAGGTTGCGAGCCGCTGATCAAGGAGATCTTCCAGTTCGTGCACAAGATGCAAAAGGCCGAGCAGGAGCCGCAAGAGGTCGATCCGCGCTTCGCAGCCGGCGCAGAGCTGGAGCAACCCGACTACTCGGACGATCCCCGCTTTTCGTCGCCTGACTGAGCGACAGGGCCTGCACCGTAGATTTCTCATGGATGGATAGCTGCTTGCGCTTGCGAGACGGGCGCAATGCCGGAAAAAGCAAAAATGGCATCGAATGTTCTGCGCGACGCACGTCGCATCGTCGTCAAAGTCGGCTCCAGTCTGGTCACCAACGAGGGCAAGGGCCTCGATGAAGGGGCCATCACCGAATGGAGCCGCCAGCTCGCCGCCCTGGTGCATGGTGAAGGGGGCGCCAAGCGCGAAGTGATCATGGTCTCCAGTGGTGCGGTCGCAGAAGGCATGAAGCGCCTGGGCTGGCACCAGCGGCCCAAGGAAATCCATGAGCTGCAGGCCGCTGCCGCCGTCGGCCAGATGGGCCTGGTCCAGATGTACGAGACCAAGCTGCGTGAACAGAACCTGGGCAGCGCCCAGGTGCTGCTGACCCATGCCGACCTGGCCGACCGCGAGCGCTACCTCAATGCGCGCGTCACCTTGCTGACCTTGCTGCAGCTGGGTGTCGTGCCGGTGATCAACGAGAACGACACCGTCGTCAACGACGAAATCAAGTTCGGTGACAACGACACCTTGGGGGCGCTGGTGGCCAACCTGGTCGAGGCCGATGCGCTGGTCATTCTGACCGACCAGAAGGGCCTGTACACCGCCGATCCCCGCAAGAACCCCGGCGCCGAATTTGTGCACGAGGCGCAGGCTGGCGACCTGAAGCTGGAGGCCATGGCCGGCGGCGCAGGCTCGGGCATTGGCAAGGGCGGCATGCTCACCAAGATCCTGGCTGCCAAGCGCGCTGCGGGCTCAGGCGCGTCCACGGTGATCGCCTGGGGGCGTGAGCAGAATGTGCTGCTGCGTCTGGCTGCCGGCGAGGCCATTGGCACGCTGTTGGTGGCCGATACCCACAAGAACCAGGCACGCAAGCAATGGATGATGGACCACTTGCAGATGCATGGCTATGTCACGGTGGATGAGGGTGCCGCTCAAAAGCTGCGCCGTGACGGCAAGAGCCTGCTGCCGATTGGCATGGTGAGCGTGCATGGCGAGTTCTCGCGCGGTGAGGTGATTGGCGTGCGTGATCCGCAAGGCATTGAGCTGGCGCGTGGCCTGGCCAACTACAGCAGTGCGGAAGCGCGGCGCCTGTGCCGCAAGCCCTCGGCCGAGTTCGAGCAGCTGCTGGGCTATACCGGTGAGCCGGAGATGCTGCACCGTGACAACATGGTGTTGACCGGGCATTGACCCGGCCGTCTGTGGCCTGCCATGCACCTGTGGCTCAAAGCACAAAGCGTCCCGAGGGACGCTTTGTGCTTTGGATCGCTCATCCGCCTTTGGGTTGCGGATCGCGCCCGGCATTGCCCGGGTCCGGGTCAAAGCTGGCACCCGGTGGCAGCTCCATCTCCTGCATCATGCGCAGCGGCGAATGGTAGCTCACCACCGTGGTGGTGGTCACCGATACCTGCAAGGTCTCGGCAGTGCTGCCGTCAGGCTCATGCAGCTCACCGTCACGCGCGCGCGCATTGCTGCGCAAGTAGCGGTTGCGCGGATCGTGGCGGGGCACAAAACGCGACAGCTCGGTCAACGCCATCTCGTAGACGCCCCGCTTGAACTCCACCACCACATCCAGTGGCACCCAGTAGTCATTCCAGCGCCAGGCATCGAACTCCGGATGGTTGGTGGCACGCAGATTCAGGTCCCAGTCATGCCCCGTTAACTGGAGCAAAAACCAAATCTGCTTTTGTCCGCGATAATAGCCTCTGGCATCGCGGCGGATGAAGCGTTCTGGCACCTCGTACCGTAGCCAATCCCGCGTTCTAGCCACAATACGTACATGCTCCGGTCGCAAGCCCACTTCCTCATGCAGCTCTCGAAACATCGCCTGCTCGGGGGTTTCTCCACGGTCGATACCGCCCTGCGGAAACTGCCAGCTATGGGTGCGGATGCGCTTGCCCCAAAACACCTGATTGCGCTGGTTGAGCAGGATGATGCCGACGTTTGGCCTAAAGCCATCTCGGTCCAGCATAATCTAACCCCAATTTTTTAAACTGTGTCCATTATGCCTGTGCCTTGAAGCCATCTTCAAGGGGGCAACTACTAGGTCCATTGTCATAGACTATGAAAGCTTCGCAATTTCTCATCTCGACCCTGAAAGAAGCGCCTGCGGACGCTGAAATCGCCAGCCACCAGCTGATGACCCGCGCCGGCATGATCAAAAAGCTCGGCGCCGGCATCTACAACTACATGCCGATGGGCCTGCGCGTGATCCGCAAGGTCGAGGCGATCGTGCGCGAAGAGATGAACCGCGCTGGCGCCATCGAAGTGACGATGCCCGTGGTGCAGCCTGCCGAGCTGTGGCAGGAGACCGGCCGTTTCGACAAGATGGGTGCCGAGCTGCTGCGCATCCAGGACCGCCACTCGCGTGACTTCGTCATCCAGCCCACCAGCGAAGAGGTGGTGACCGACATCGCGCGCCAGGAGTTCAAGAGCTACAAGCAGCTGCCCAAGAACCTCTACCAGATCCAGACCAAGTTCCGCGACGAGCGCCGCCCCCGCTTTGGCCTGATGCGTGGCCGCGAGTTCATCATGAAGGACGCCTATTCCTTCGACAAGGACCGCGACGCCGCCCAGATCAGCTACCAGACCATGCGCGCTGCCTACAAGCGCATCTTTGACCGTTTCGGCCTGCAATACCGTGCCGTGCGCGCAGACAGCGGCGCCATCGGTGGCGATCTGAGCGAAGAGTTCCAGGTGATTGCCGCGACCGGCGAGGACGCCATCGTCTACTGCCCCAACAGCGATTACGCGGCCAACATCGAAAAGGCCGAAAGCCTGGCGCCTACCCAGCCCCGTGCTGCTGCCGCGCAGGCCATGGCCAAGACGGCCACGCCGGGCAAGAGCACCTGCGCCGATGTGGCCGAGCTGCTGAACCTGCCTTTGGCCAACACCGTCAAATCGCTGGTGCTGGCCACCGACGAGACCAATGACAAGGGCGACATCCTGAGCTCGCAGGTCTGGCTGCTGCTGCTGCGCGGTGACCATGACATGAACGAGATCAAGGTCGGCAAGGTCGAGGGCCTGGCCAACTTCCGTTTTGCGACCGTCAGCGAGATTGAAGAACACTTTGGCTGCCAGCCCGGTTACCTGGGCCCGATCGGCCTGAAGAAGCCCGTCAAGCTGGTGGTGGACCGCGACGTGGCCGTGATGGCCGACTGGGTCTGCGGTGCCAACGAGGCCGACTACCACTTGACCGGTGTGAACTGGGGCCGTGACCTGCCCGAGCCTGCGCTGGTCGCCGATCTGCGCAATGTGGTCGCCGGCGACCTCTCGCCAGACGGCCAGGGCGAGCTGGCCATTGAGCGCGGTATCGAGATCGGCCACGTGTTCTACCTGGGCACCAAGTACTCCAAGGCGATGAAGGCCACCTTCCTGGCCGAGAACGGCAAGCCCAGCGAGTTCGAAATGGGTTGCTATGGCATTGGCGTGACCCGCCTGCCCGCTGCGGCTGTGGAGCAAAACCACGACGAGCGCGGCATCATCTGGCCCGATGCGATTGCGCCTTTCACGGTGGTGATCTGCCCAATCGGCATGGACCGCAGCGAAGCGGTCAAGACTGCGGCTGAAAAGCTACACGCAGACTTGTTGGCCGCCGGCGTCGATGTGATACTGGACGACCGCGGCGAGCGCCCGGGCGCGATGCTGGCTGATTGGGAGCTGATTGGCGTGCCGCACCGTGTAGTGCTGGGCGACCGGGGCCTGCAAGAAGGCATGGTCGAGTACCAGCAGCGCCGCGACACCGCAGCCACCAAGGTGCCTGTGGACGAGGTGTTCAGCTTCATCACCAGCCGCTTGGCCTGATGCGGGCATGGGCTGCAAGTGCAGCCCGGCCGGCCAGGCGCCGCAAAAAATATTCACCAGAGGGATTGATCCAGGATGTCAGGCTCACGCATTGCTCTACCTGCGGGCGTATCACGCCGCGCGGCCATGGCATCGCTGTTGGCGGGGCCCGGCGCCTGGCTGGCAGCGCCGCAGGCTGCGCATGCCGGTGGCCAGCTGGAGGAGCCGCTGATCGATTCGGTGCGCTCGGCGCTGACGGCCGCCATTGGCAGCGCGGCGCCACCGGAGCCCGTGTTTGTCTCGACCGAGGCCAAGATCGTCTACCTGCGCTGGCTGGGCGCGATGAGTGACCGCCTGCGCCGGCGCAAACCCGAATGGGAAGTGCGCCGCGATTTTCTGCAGACCGTCTGGTATGAGGCCCGGCGTGCGCGCCTCGATGAATCGCTGGTGCTGGGCCTGATCCAGGTCGAAAGCGGTTTCCGCAAGTTCGCCATGTCCAATGTCGGCGCCCGGGGCTACATGCAGGTGATGCCATTCTGGACCCGGGTGATCGGTGATGGCGACCCTGCCAAGCTTTTCCACATGCAGACCAATCTGCGTTTTGGCTGTGTGATTCTGCGCCACTACCTGGACCGCGAAAAGGGCGATCTGTTCATGGCACTGGGCCGCTACAACGGCAGCCGCGGAAAGGATACCTACCCCAACCTGGTCTACGGTGCCCAGCGCCAGTGGCTGTTCGAGAACAAGGTGGAAGCCTGAAGCTTGGGCCCGTGGCAGCTGCCAGCACTGCGACCACAACATAGCCACCGCATGCGGTGGCTTTTTCATGGGCCCGGGTGTGGGTTGGACCGGTGTTCAGGCCAACAGGCTGCCCGGGGCTGGCGGCACCGGCGAATCCGGCACCTTGTTGGGGTCCACGACGGTGACCAGCACCTGGTCGATGCGGTAGCTGTCCACATCCATCACCTCGAACTGGTACTTGCCCCAGCCCACCTTGTCGGTGCGGCGGGGGATGCGGCGCAGCATCACCATCAAGAAGCCGCCGAGGGTCTCGTACTCATCGGCGTGCGGCAGGTCATCGAGCAGCAGGGCACGCTCCACATCCTCGATCGGCGTGATACCGTCGATCAGCCACGAGGTCTCGTCACGGCGCACGATCAGCTCCTCGTCGACCGGGCCCATCAGGTCGCCCATGACGGTGCTCATCACATCGTTGAGCGTGACCACGCCGACCACGAGGCTGTATTCGTTGACGATGATCGCAAAGTCCTCATGCGCCTGGCGGAACTGCTGCAGCACCTCGGCCAGGGTCAACCGGTCGGGGATGACCAGCGCCTTCTTGACCAGGCCTTCGTCGTGCAGCTTCATCGGCAGGTTGTTCAGCGCGCGCTGGAACAGGTCCTTGGCATCCACATAGCCGACCACATGGTCGATATCCCCGGCGCAGACCGGGTAGGTCGAAAATGGCTCTTCGGCAATGCGGGCGCGGATGATGTCGTCGCTGTCGTCCTGGTAGAAGAAGGCGATGCGGTCGCGCTGCGTCATCGCCGAGCCGACGGTGCGCGTGTCGAGCTCGAACAGGTTGGCAATCACCTGCTGCTCCTGCGCGGCCAGCACACCAGCCTTGGCGCCCGCCTCGGTCATCGCCAGAATGTCTTCGTAAGTGATCTTTTCATCGCGGATCGTCGACAGGCCGAGCACACGGAACAGTGCATCGGCCGCCTTGCTGTAGAACCAGACCACCGGCTTGAAGATCGTCATGCACCACTGCATGGGCCGCAGCACCCGCAGCGCCAAGGCTTCGGGCTCGGCCATCGACAGGCGCTTGGGCAGCAGGTCGGCCAGCAAAATGAACAGCGAGGTGACCACGGTGAACGAAAACAGGAACCCGATGGTTTGCGCGGTGGCTGGTTCCAGCCAGCGGCTGGCGATGCCCGCGACAAAGGGGCTGAGTGCCCCTTCGCCAACGATACCGCCCAGAATGGCCACCGCATTCTGGCCCACCTGCACGACGGTGAAGTACTCACCGGGCTGCTCCTGGACCTTCATCACACGTTCTGCACGCGGGTCTCCGTCATCCACCATCTGCCGCAAGCGCAGGCGGCGCGAGGCGGCCAGCGCTATCTCCGCCATGGAGAAAAAGGCGCTGAAGCTGATCAGCAAGGCAATGACAAAGAGACTCTGCGTAAGATTCATAGACGTTCTTGTAGGAGCAGTGCAGACCGGCTGCTCACATTTTTCGGCAAAAGCGGGGTCAGCGCGCGGGGCGCCGCCGGATTGAATCCGTGTTCAATGGTCGCATGCCCGTCTGGAGACTGGCAAGTGCTTTTGGCAGCAGGCGCCCAAAGCCCACAGCGGGCGGGCGGGGCGCGGTTGGTGCTGCGGTGCCAAGCTTACCCCAGCAGCCTGGCTATGGCGGCTGGCGGGGCCATTGTGTGCCGCCATCAAAGGGCCGCGCAGCGCAGCCAGCAGCCGCGCACAGGCGCAAAAAAGCCGCCTCAAAGGCGGCCTGGGCACATCCGGCAAGCCGGGTGCAGCGCAATCAGAGCGTCGCCACGAGTTGCTGCAGCTCGCCCGATTCGTACATTTCCATCATGATGTCCGAGCCACCGATGAATTCACCTTTGACATACAGCTGCGGGATCGTGGGCCACTGGCTGTAGTCCTTGATGCCTTGGCGGATCTCGGGGTCTTCGAGCACATTGACGGTGGTCAGACCACGGGTCTCCACGCCGCTGGCTTTGAGAATCTGAATGGCACGGCCGGAGAATCCGCATTGCGGAAAGCTGGCTGTTCCCTTCATGAACAGCACGATGTCATGGCCTTTGACCAGTTGGTCGATGCGTTGTTGGGTATCGCTCATGGATGGGCTCCGTCGGGGCGTGTGGGTTGCTATGTAATCGGATCAGCGCTGGGATCAGCTTCCCAGATGTGGGCGGTTTGCCACATATCAAGCGCGGACAGGGTTGCCATTATTTCATGGAAGCCCATTGCCCGCCGCTGGCTCGCTCGATGCCAGCGAGGTCGTTGCGGCTTTGCACCTGGGCAAAGCCGCGCTGTGCCAACAGCGCGCGCACCCCGTCCGCCTGGTCCCAGCCATGCTCGATCAGCAGCCAGCCGCCGTCACGCAGGTAGCGGGGGGCGGCATCAATGATATGGCGGATGTCGTCCAGCCCATCGGCGCCGCTGGTCAGCGCCTGGCGCGGCTCATGGCGTAGCGCAGGCATGTGCGGGTCATCGTCGCGGATATAGGGCGGATTCGTGATGATGGCGTCAAACGGGCCTTGCAACGCCGACAGCCAGTGGCTGTGCGCCAAGCGCAGCGGCAACTGCAGCCGCTCTGCATTGGCCTGGGCCACCGCCAGCGCATCGCTGCTGGCATCCACCGCCCAGACCTCGGCTGCAGGCCGCGCATGCTGCAAGGCCAGCGCAATCGCGCCGCTGCCGGTGCCCAGGTCGGCCAGGCGCAAGGCTGGCTGGCCCGGTGCCGCATCGGGCAGCAGCTCCAGCGCCCAGTCCACCAAGGTTTCGGTGTCGGGGCGCGGGTCCAGCACGCGGGCGTCCACGGCCAGGTCCAGCCCGTAAAAGCCTTTATGGCCAGTCAGATAGGCCACCGGCTCGCCATCGGCGCGGCGCTGCAGCCATTGCTGCCACTGCGCGGTCTGCGCGCTGCTCAGGCTGTCGCCGTCATGGGTGATGAGCCAGGCGCGCGCATGGGTCGGTTGGCCGCAGAGCTGCAGCAGCAGCATCTGCGCATCGATGCGGGCGATGCCCAGCGCAGCGGCTTGCGCCAGTGCCTGGGTGACCGTGATGGGGGTGTCGGGGGTGGGAGCATTCATGTCGCTGCGCGGTTCGCTGTGGCTGCGGGCTAGGGGTTGGCGGCCTGCACAAAGGGCCGCGATTGCAGGATCAGGACCTGGTCGCCAGCAACCGCCCATTCAATATCCTGGGTGCGGCCGCCAAACTGCTTTTCGACCGCAGCAGCGGCATCGGCCAGGCGTTGGACCAGTGCATCGCTCAGCACCTGGCGCTGCGCAACGGCCACTTCCTGCACGCCGCCGCCAGGTGCCAGCCGCAGCTCGGTGTCTTCGGCCGAGCGGCTGAGGACCTGCACGGCCTTGCTGCGGCGCGAATACAGCACCTGCTCTGCGACCCGCCGGCCTTCCACCACGCGGATGCCGATGCCGCGCTTGGCGGCGATGAAGACGCTGTGCGGGGTGTTGCCCAGCGGATCGCGCGTGACCATCACACCCGAGGCATCGGAATCCACCGCCTTTTGCACCAGCACGGCCATTGCAACAGCGTCCTGCGCAATGCCGGCGGCGCGGCGCGCCTCCCAGGCTTCGAAGTTGAAGACCGAGGCCCAGACCTTGCGTACGGCATCCTGCAAGGCCGCCTCGCCCTTCACATGGGGCACGGTGGTGTAGAGGCCGGCGCCGCTGAAGCCGGGCAAATCTTCCGAGCTGGAGGAGCTGCGCACAAACACGCCAGCCTGCTGCAGTTGGCTGGTCCAGCGCGCTTGCAGCTGGCTGGCAAAAGCGGCATCCAGCGGCATCTGTTCGATCTCGGCACGCAGCGCGGCCAAGGCACTGCGGCGCAGCGCGGCATCGCTGTCAAAGCCCGGCTGCTGCCGCATGCGGGCCACTTTTTCCGCCAGGCCAAAACGCTGCATCGCGCTGGCATAGGCGCCAAAGGGCAGGCAGAAACCGTCGGGCACCTGGACCCCGGCAATGCCTGCATGCCGCACTTCGCCGAGGTTGGCGGCCTTGGCCCCGCACTGGCGGCGGTGGCTGGCGCGCAGTGCCGCCAGCGGCTGCAGCGCGCCGCTGCGCGTGTCGGTCTGGATGCTGGCGCCCGCCAGGCTGCGTTTGAGGGCCGTGCGCTCCAGGACCTGGCTGCGTTCGGCACTGGTGGCGGCCCGCAGCTGGTAGTCCTTGGCGCTGACCGTCAGGTGCACCCATTGGCCGTTGTGTGCTGCCAGCAGCTGGCTGGCATCGCGCACATAGGCATTGGGTACGCCCCAGCCCCTGGCCAGCAGGTTGACATGCGACACCATGGTCGATGGCTGCTCGGTCACCACGCCCGCCACCGGCGGCAGCGCAATCGGTACCTGGCGCAGCACCACGATGTCGCTGGGCTGCAGGTCCTGCACCTGGTCGATATCCTCCACGAGGCGCAAGCGGCCCACGGCCTGGCCGGGGTTTAGCGGCAAAAAGGGCTGCTGGCCGATCAGCGCGCTTTGCGTCACAGCGGGAATGCCTGCGGCGGCTGCCACCTGCTCTTGCGCGCTGGCATTGGCCTTGAACTGTACGGGCGCAAAAAAATGGCTGCGCAGCTGGGCTTGGGTTTCGCGCAGCAAGGCGCCTGTCAGCTGGTCGCCTTCCCAGAATTCGTAGACATAGCCGTCGATCTGCGGCTGCCAGCTCAAGGTGCCCAGGATGAAGCGGCGCCCCGCGTCGCGGTAGTTGCGGTTCAGCGCGTCCTTGCCGCCGCGCAGCAAGCCCTGGGCGCGCAGGAAGTGGTCGTGCAGCTGGTAACGCGGGGTGTTGATGAAATACAGCCGGGCCGCAGGTTGGGCCTGGCGGTCCACCACAAAGATCACATGGGGCTGGGCCAGCGGCGTGCCGGCGTTGTAGACGCGGGCCAGCTGGTCAAAGGCGGCCTGGCTGGGCAGATCGGCGGCAAAGGGCAGGCTGCTGTGGTGGGCCATGGCCTGCGCGGGTGCGCTGCTGCCTGGCCTGGCGATCAGCTCCTGCGCTGCGCGTCCATCCTCATACATCGAGGGCTTGCGCGCCAGCTGTGCCGATGCGCTGCTGGTGGCCAGGGCCAGCGCGATGCAACCCGCCGCACGCCAGGCAGCGCGCAACGCCAAACCGGGGTGGGGGCGGCTGGGCATCGCAGGCCTTATTGGTTGACTTCCAGCTCGGCCAGCAACTCGGCCTCGCGTTCGGACTGCAGCGCTTCCATCAGCTCGCTGAGGTCGCCGTCCATGATGAAGCTGAGCTTGTACAAGGTCAGGTTGATGCGGTGGTCGGTGACGCGGCCCTGCGGGAAGTTGTAGGTGCGGATGCGGTCGCTGCGGTCGCCCGAGCCGATCAGGCCCTTGCGCATCGCTGCCTCTTTGGCGGCACGCTCGCTGCGTTCCTTTTCCTGGATGCGGGCCTGCAGCACCTGCAAGGCCTTGGCCTTGTTGCTGTGCTGGCTGCGGCCGTCCTGGCATTCGGCGACGATGCCGGTGGGCAAGTGGACGATGCGCACCGCCGAATCGGTTTTGTTGATGTGCTGGCCACCGGCGCCGCTGGCGCGGAAGGTGTCGATGCGCAGGTCAGCCGGGTTCAGCGTGATGGCCTGCTGCTCATCGGGCTCGGGCATCACCGCCACCGTGCAGGCGCTGGTGTGGATGCGGCCCTGGGTTTCGGTGGCGGGCACGCGCTGCACGCGGTGGCCGCCGGATTCAAAGCGCAGGGTGCCGTAGACGTTGTCGCCCCCGTCGATGCGCAGCACCACTTCCTTGTAGCCGCCCAGTTCGGCCTCGTTGGCGCTCATGATCTCGACCCGCCAGCCCATGCGCTCGGCGTAGCGGGTGTACATGCGGGTGATGTCGCCGGCAAACAGCGCCGATTCATCACCGCCGGTGCCGGCCCGCACTTCGACGAAGGCGGGGCGGGCATCGTCCGGGTCCCTGGGCAGCAGCATGCGTTGCAGCTGGGCGGCGAGCTGCTGCAGCTCGGCCTCGCCATTGCTGATTTCCTCGCGCGCCATGTCGGCCATGTCCGGGTCGGCCAGCATCTCCTTGGCCCCTTCGATATCGGATTCGACCTGCTGGTAGCGCGCATAGCGCTCGGCCACTGCGGCGACATCGGTGTGCTCACGCGAGAGCTTGAGGAACTGCGGCATGTTGGCCATGATGTCCTCGCGCGAAAGCAGAAAATTCAGCTCGTTGAGGCGCTCGGCATAGCGTTCCAGCTGTTGGCGGAGAAAGTCTTTCATGGCGGTCTGGTAGGCAGGGCCTGCGCCGGGGCTGCCGCAAATGCAGCGATCAAACAGGCAGGCCGAGAAAAGGAGGAGCGGGGGAGCAAGCAGGGGCGGCAAGCCGCGCAGCGTCGCTACAAACCCGATTGGTGGCCGTTGCCACCGCCGCGCTGGCTGCGCAGGAACAGGCGCGACACCATGTCTGCAGTCTGGGCACGCGCCTGGGCATCGCCCGCGTGCAGCTCGGCCATCGTGCCATGCAAAATCTTTTGCGACAGGCCACGCGTCAGCGCATCGAGCACCGCGTCCATGTCTTCACCCTTGGCCAGGCGCTTCTTGGCGCGCTCGATCTCCAGCGCACGCCAGACATCGGCCTGCGCGTTGATCTGCTGGATCAACGGCACGGCGCCGCCCTCTGGGGCGCGCTGGTCCATCCAATGCATGAAGCGCTGCACGCCGGCATCGATGATGGTTTCGGCCTGCACCACGGCAGCCTGGCGCTGCTCCTGGCCGGCCTTGACCACATGGGCCAGGTCATCCACGGTGTAGAGGTAGATATCGCCCAGGTTCTTGACCTCGGCCTCGATATCGCGGGGAACGGCCAGGTCCACCATGAAGATCGGGCGGCGCTTGCGCTTTTTCAGTGCGCTCTCGACGGCACCCAGGCCGATGATCGGCAGGCTCGATGCGGTGCAGCTGATGATGGCATCGTATTCGTGCAAGTGGTCGGGCAGATCGGCCAGGCGCATCGTGCTGGCGCCAAAATGGCCGGCCAGTTTTTCGCCGCGCTCCAGCGTGCGGTTGGCCACCGTGATGTGGGCGGGCTGCTTGGCTGCGAAATGGGTAGCGCACAGCTCGATCATCTCGCCGGCGCCGACAAACAGCACGCGGATCTTGGTCAGGTCTTCAAACAGCTGGCCCGCCAGGCGCACGGCAGCGGCGGCCATGCTGATGCTGTGCGCGCCGATCTCGGTGGCACTGCGCACTTCCTTGGCGACGGCAAAGCTGCGCTGGAACAACTGGTTCAGCGTGGTGCCCAGCGAGCCGGCTTCTTCAGCGGCGCGCACGGCGTTCTTCATCTGGCCCAGAATCTGGGCCTCGCCCAGCACCATCGAGTCCAGACCGCTGGCCACGCGAAAAGCGTGGCGGGCGGCCAGGTCGTTCTGCAAGGTGTAGGTGTAGTGCTTCAGCGCATCGGCTGGCAGGTCGCCGCTCTGGGCGAGCCAGCGCAAGGTGTGGTCAAGCGCCGGCTCTTGGGCGGCGCAATAGATCTCGGTGCGGTTGCAGGTCGACAGGATCGCGGTTTCCACACCGGCGTGGCTGTGCACACCCGAGATCGTGCTGCGCAAACTCTGCAAAGTTGGCGCAATCTTGTCGAGTGCAAATGCAAACCGGCCGCGAATGTCGACCGGTGCCGTCGTGTGGTTGATGCCCAGGGCCCAAACTGCCATGTCACAGATTATAAAATCTCTGTAAATCCATTGCTTGTCGTATCAGTACCAGCTTGACTTATATCAACCTGCCCGCTCCATGACTGCTAGCACCAGCCTCTGGCACCTGCTGAATTTCTGCGCACCCGCCGCCTTTTTGGCGCTGTTGCTGGTGTTGGCCCGCTGGGTGTTTGCACGCAAGGCCACGCCCTTGCTGCCCTGGTATGGCCAGCTGGCACTGCATTTTCTGGTGGGCTGTGCCGCCCTTTTTGCCGCCCTGCTGTGGCAGGGCCGCGATGGCAGCCTGGCGGGCTATGCGCTGTTGGTGCTGGCGATGGCCAGCAGCCAATGGGCGGTGCTGGGCAACTGGCGGCGCTGAGGCCGGCGACTGCAATTATTTCTGAGGCAGGAGCTATACGTTTCTTTACAATTCAGACATAATTGTGGGATGACTACCACAACGACCTTGGCAGGCCACCGCTCCCGGTGGCTTTTCTGTATCTGCTTTCTGGCGGTGGGCGTTGTAGCGGCGGCGCTGGTCTGGGGATCGCAGGCCTTGCTGTTTGCCGACACCAATGATTTTCAACGCGTGGTGGGCCATCTCTACCTGACGCCTCTGGGCGACGGCATCCACTGGACGCTGCCCGAGCGCGCGTTCCGCACGCCGGGCAATCCGGAACTGGCCTCGCATATGTTCACGTTCGCGGGCTGGGTGCAGCGCTTCATGCCGGGGAACCTGTTTGACCTGTCGCGCACGGCGCTGGCGGCCAAATTGCTGCTGCTGGCCTATGCCGGTGTGCTGGCCTGGCAATGCGCTGTGGCGCTGCAGCGCGGTGCGCTGGGCTGGGCGGGGCTGGCGCTGGCCTGGTTGGCGGCGTTCTTCATGGCACACAACATCGGTATGGCGCAGTCGTTCTATGCCGAATACGCCTGCCTGATCGCGCTGCCACTGCTGCTGCTGGGCATGCTGGCCTCGCGCCGCGCAGTCCGGCTGGCCGGTCTGGGCCTGGGGGCACTGGTGTGCGGCCTGGCCAAGGTGCAGTATTTTTATGTTCCGCTGCTGGCGCTGTTGTGCGTCTGGGCCGCGGGCCGCTGGCAGCGCAGCCCGGCCGACAGGGGGCTGCTCAAGCTGCTGCTGGCGGTGCAGGTGCTGTGCCTGGTGCCGCTGTTGATCGGCAAGAACGCCAGTCTCAATGCCTACCATGGCGTCTACCTGGGCTCCTACATGGTGCTCAGCCCGGCGCAGCTCGATGGCCTGGGCGTGCCGGCCGAGCGCCGGGACTGCATCGGTGTCGATGCCTGGGGCAATGCGCTTTCGGGCCCCGGCGGCACCCAGGTGCAGCACACGGACCGCGATTGCTACCCGGTGACACCCAAGCTGGGCAAGGGCGATGTGCTGCGGCCCTATCTGCACTACCCGCTGACCCTGTGGCGCCTGGCCCGCTTTGCGCTGCCCAGCCATTTCACGGTGCAGTACTTCCATGTGTTTCCCGGTAACTTCTACCTCCACCGCCACGAGGTCGGTGCCCAGCCGGTGACCGATCTGTTGCAGCAGCTGACGCTACTGCGCGACCGCAGCATCACGCCGCTGGCGCCGCTGTTTCTGCTGGCCGCGCTGGCGCTGTTTGCCGCCAGCCGCTGCCGCCAGGCCGCCCGCATGCGCCCGCTGGCTGCTGGCGGCCTGCTGCTGGCGCTCTTGGTGGTGTCGCAGGTGATCATTGTGCTGCTGGGCGAAGGTGTGCGCGACATGAGCAAGCACCTGTGGGCGGCGCAGCTGGCGCTGGACATGCTGGTGGTGCTGACGGCCGTGCAAGGCCTGGGCTGGCTGTGGCTGCTGTGGCGGCGCAAGTCCGCGCCCACTGCCCAGGCGGCGGCAGCTACTGTCTGAAGGCGGCGGCGTCAATCCGAAAAAATGCGAGACAGGGGCCGGTTGTAGAAGCGGGGTGCGCCGGTCATCATGCGGTGCACAGGCCGCGCTTGCGCTGCCCGCCGCTCAACCGATAACAACCCAAGGAGACCCTCCATGAAGCACATTGCACACGCCTGCCTGGCAGTCGTCGCCGGGCTGGCGCTGACTGCTGCCGCCCAGGCCCAGCAACCTTTTCCGACCAAGCCGGTGCGCGTGGTCATCGGCTTTCCCGCAGGAGGCCCGCTGGACCAGCATGCCCGCTTGTTGACCGACAAGCTCCAGGGCGTGCTGGGCCAGCCGATCATCGTCGACTACAAACCCGGTGCCGGTGGCGCGGTGGGCGCGCAGGATGTCATGAAAGCGCCGCCCGATGGCTACACGCTGATGCTGGCCAATACCGGGGTGATGGTGATCAACCCCGCGCTCTACCCCAAGCTGCCCTACAGCACCTTGCGCGATTTCACGCCGGTGGCGCGCACGGCCATGCAGCCCCTGGCCTTGCTGGTCAACAACAAGGTACCGGCCAAGAACCTGCAGGAGTTCATCGCCTACGCCAAAGCCAACCCGGGCAAGGTCAACTTTGGCTCGGCCGGCAATGGCGGCATCAGCCACCTGGTGCCCGAGATGTTCAAGAGTGCGACCGGGCTGGACCTGGTGCACATTCCCTACAAGGGCAGTGCGCCGGCCTTTACCGATCTGGTGGGAGGCCAGGTGCAGTTCATGGCCGAGAGCATTCCGCTGGCTGCCGCCTACCACAAGCAGGGCAAGGTGCGTGCGCTGGCCGTCACCAGCAAGGAGCGCAACCCGGCGCTGCCCGAGGTGCCCACCGCCATTGAAAGCGGGCTCAAGGGCTTTGAGGTCGTGGGCTTCTATGGCTTTCTCGCGCCCGCCGGAACGCCCAAGGACGTGGTGGACAAGCTCAGCGCCGCGTTTGGCCAGGTGATGCAGATGCCCGATGTGCGCGGCCGCATGGTGGAGCAGGGCGCTGACCCGGCCTTTCTCGGTGCCGAGGCCTTCCAGCAGTTCCTGGCGGCGGAGACGCCACGCTGGGCCGACGCGGTGAAGGCCTCGGGCACCAAGATGGACTGAGGCGCAGCGCGCACCCAAAAAAGCCCGGCATGGCCGGGCTTTTGTCTGGCGGTTGACCCGTCCGTATTAGCGTTGACACCTTGGACTTACCCAAAGGGATAAGCAAGATGGAGTCTAGGACTAAGCGGACGCAGAGCGATTACACGCTGGCTTTTAAGCTGGCCGTTGTCGAGCAGGTAG